>CAZGJP010000253.1:0-4268 GCA_964526605.1 uncultured Lentisphaera sp. | reverse complement strand
CCGTCACAGACTATTTCACCAGATACCCGCTCTCCCTGCAACTACCGTCCGGGCAGAACATGTCCTACATACACATCCTCGTCATCCTGTCCGCGCTGGTCTCGTGGACCCTCGCCATTCCCTTCATGATGAAGGTGAGGATGTCGAAGGACGACATGAGCATAGAGTCGGCCATCACAGCTATATATCTCTACCCTCTCAGGGGATTCGGACTGGCATTGAACTTCCTGAGGAGCATGGCCGACGATAAGGGCAAATAGCGCGCGGACGGATCGGCCCTTGCCAATTCCGCCTCCACGCGCTAGAATATCGGTTTTCAAACTGGATGGCATAGCCCCCATGAAAAACTACCAATGCTCACATTGCGGAAAGGCCTTCCAGGCCCAGTCCGAGCAGAGCGACAAGACCGCCGCCTGCCCGCACTGCGGGCAGCTTCTGGTGATTCCGTCCACTGAACTTTCGGCAGGGACGGTCCTCGGCGGATTCCGCATCATAGGCAAGATCGGAGAAGGCGGAATGGGCAACGTCTACGTCGCCGAGCAGACCTCGATGGGCAGGAGGGTGGCGCTAAAGGTCCTCGCGAAGGAGTTCTCCTCCGACCAGGACATCATACAGCAGTTCAGGAAGGAGGTCCAGCTCTCGGGAAAGCTCAACCATCCCTACATCGTCAGAGCCATAGACGCCGGCGAAGAGGGCGACTTCTACTACATGGCCGTCACATTCATAGACGGAGAGGACTACGAGAAAATACTTAGCAGGGAGAAAAGCATCCCGGAGGCGAAGGCGCTGGCCGTCGCCATCAAGACGGCCGAGACGCTCGCATACGCCTGGGAGAAGCACAACCTCCTGCACAGGGACGTCAAGCCCGGAAATATAATGGAGAACAGAAAGGGAGAGGTCTTCCTCATGGATCTAGGCATAGCCCAGAGCTTCGACCTGCGCAAGAAGGACTCTCCCGAAGAGCACGTGCTCGGCTCACCCTTCTACATGAGCCCGGAGCAGGCGCAGGCCGCACATCTGGACTGGAGGACCGACCTCTATTCGCTGGGCGCGACGCTATACCATATGGCATCGGGCTTTCCTCCCTTCGACGCGGACAAGGTGGAGACCATCGTCGAGATGCACGTCCATTCGCCACTTCCGGATCCAAACTCGAGGACGCCCTCCCCCGGACTCTCCCCCGCGACGGTGGCCCTCCTGAATAGAATGCTGGCGAAGAAACCAGACGAGCGCTTCGCTTCGTGGAGGGAGTTCATCTCCGAGGCGCAAAAGGCTCTGGACGCTCTTTCGAGGCCGAAGCCGAAGAAATTCGCCCCGCGGAGGAGGATGACTGTGGCGGGAGGCGGCAGGACCGCTTTCTCCATCGCGCATCTCATCGCCCTTCTCGCCATTCTATGCGCGTTCGGGTTCATAGGATACAAGTTCCACCAGATGAACAAGGACAGCAAGGCGCTTAAATCCCTGCGCAGGGCCGAGAATTTCCTGGCGAAGTTCCGCAACGACTACGAAGGGGCCCTGCCGTTGTTCGAGGAGGCCGCCGCCGTGTCCGCCGGCACGCCGCAGCAGGAGACGGCGCTCAAGCGTTTCAACGAGGTGAAGTCCCTCGCCGAGGGACGCGAGGAAAGGATAAAATACTTCGACAGGAAGTTCAACGAGGCCGAGATCAAGATGAAGGAGAAGGCTTACGAGCAGGCCCTCGAGATACTCGAAAGCATAAAGGACATTGACGACGATCCTAGGAGGAGGAACGCCGAGGACATAATCGCGCAATTGAGGAAAATCCTGAAAAAATGAAAGGAACATCATGACGAATCCACGCCTGGCTTGCATAAAATGCAAAATGGAATATCCGATGGATCGGATACGCTACAGATGCGACTGCGGAGCCCTGCTTGAGCTCCGCAGGAACCTCGAGAGCATCTCCCCCGGCGCTCTTGTCGAAAAATGGGAGCGCAGATGGAGGGCCAAGAGAGGCGTGGACGCGTCCGGAGTATGGCGCTACAGGGAGCTGGTCCTGGAACTTCCAGAGGATCAGATAGTCACGAAGGAGGAGGGCAACACCAGGCTCCATCCGGGGGGAAAGGCCGCGAAATTCGCAGGGATAGGAAACTTCCTGCTCAAGCACGAAGGAGAGAATCCGACCGGCAGCTTCAAGGACAGGGGAATGACCTGCGGAATATCGGCGGCGAAAATGCTCGGCGCCAAATCGGTCGCATGCGCAAGCACAGGCAACACGAGCGCGAGCATGGCCGCCTACGCCGCCACCGCAGGAATGGACTCACTGATATTCATCCCCGAAGGCAAGATCGCATACGGCAAGCTCGCGCAGGCGCTCGCATACGGGGGCAGGACGCTCCAGATAGACGGCAACTTCGACACGGCCATGGAACTGGTCCAGCAGATATGCGCCAAGCTCGACATCTACCTGCTGAACTCGATCAATCCCTTCAGGATAGAGGGACAGAAGGCTATATGCTTTGAAATCCTCCAGCAGCTGGACTGGAAGGTCCCCGACTGGTTCGTGATCCCCGGAGGCAATCTCGGCAACAACAGCGCCCTGTCGAAGGCTCTCATGGAACTGCACCAGATAGGCGTCATATCGAAGATACCCAGAATCGCGGTGATCCAGGCCGAGGGGGCGAATCCCCTCTACAGGCTCTGGACCGATGGCGGCCGCTTCAAGGCGATGGAAAACCCCGACACCATAGCTACCGCCATAAAGATCGGCAATCCGGTCTCATGGGAGAAGTCCATGCGCGGAATAAAGTGGAGCAAAGGGGTCGTCGAGCAGGTCTCGGAACAGGAGATAATGGACGCCAAGGCCGTCGTGGACGCCGCAGGCATCGGAGCCGAACCGGCATCATGCTGCTCCGTCGCCGGGGCGAAGAAGCTGGTCGGGAAGGGCGTCATCTCGAAGGACGACTTCGTGGTCGGAATACTAACCGGCAGCATCCTCAAGGACCCCGATGCCGTGATAGGATACCACACCGGCAAGCTTCCCGGAATAAAGGGCAACTTCGCGAACGCACCGCTGAAGATAAAGGCCGATGTAGAGAGCGTCAGAAAAATTCTCTCGCTCTGAGACGCGGGGATTCAGATCCTCTCGGACATGATCAGCTTCCTTTTGAGCCCGACACCTCCTCCGGCGGAGAATCCTCCTATTCCGCCGTCGGCCCTGACGACCCTGTGGCATGGGAAAAATATCGGAAACGGGTTCTTCGCCAAGACAGATCCGGCGGCACGGGCCGCGCCAGGATGGCCTGCGATTTCCGCAAGCTCCCCGTAGGAGATGGTCTGCCCCCTCCCCGTCTTTCTCAGCGCCATCAGGATTCTCCTCTCGAACGGAGTCAGGCGCGACAAGTCGAGCCCAGCCAGCGGCATCCTCTTGATTTCGCCTCTAAGACAGGATTCCATCGCCTCCGCGAGCTTCGCCAATTCGGGGACGGCGGCGGAGGCACGCGCCTTGTCGCGCGGATTGTGGGAAGGCCTGGATTCGGAAATCACCATCCTCTCCACGGCGAAGGGGTGGAGCCTGTAGAAGAATTTCGCGGAGATGCGCAGCCACCCGGACGAGATGACGAACAAGCTGCCAGGGGATTTCACTGATACTCTTCTTCTTGAGCAAAGAATTCCATTCCTCTCCGTTGCCTCCCCTCATCTTCCCTCGTTACGCCTGTTGAGTATTCCCCTCTTGCTGGCACGGACGAAGTCGAGAAACTCCACGACCTCGGGGATCGGAGGCAGTTCCTTCTCCGCCTTGCCGAGAGCGTTCGTCGTGTTGAGACCCTCCCTGAAAAATATTCTGTAGAGGGCCACGACCGCCTTGATCGCCTCCTTCGAAAAACCGTTTCTCTTGAGACCTACCAGATTCACTCCGGCGACAATCGCGTTCCTGCCGCTGGCTATCATGAACGGAGGAAGATCCATCGAGATGGTGCTTCCCCCGCTGAGCATCGCGAACCTGCCGATCCGGCAGAACTGATGTATGCCGGACAGCCCCGAGAGGATGGCATTGTCTCCCACCTCGACATAGCCGGACAGCCCGGCGCAGTGGACCATTATGACCCTGCTGCCCACCTTGCAGTTGTGGGCGACGTGCGAGTTCATCATGAAGTAGCAGTTGCTCCCTACCACGGTCTCGCTGCCCTCCTTCGTCCCGGGATTCATGGTGAATCCCTCCCTGAAGACGTTCCCGTCTCCGATCCTTACGAAGGATTTGGCGCCCTTGAAGCCGTAGTCCTGCGGCTCGGTCCCTATGGACACGAAGG
>CAZGJP010000252.1:0-4312 GCA_964526605.1 uncultured Lentisphaera sp. | reverse complement strand
GGCAGCAGCAGCGCCGCGAGAATCGCGATGATTGCGATGACCACGAGGAGTTCGATTAGCGTAAAGCGTCGCCACGAACTGCGTGATGCAGACCGCTCCGACGGAGAGAAGGCTGCTTGGAAAAAAAACATGCGAGGATTTTTCATGGGGCCCCCATTTCTGTGCATTTCTGTGCCTGTTGCATTATTCTACAACAATTCAACGGCGAAAACAAGGGGCCTGTTTTTGGAACGGTTGAAAAAACGGATCGGAGCCTTAGATTACAAGGCGAAGGACATCCATGGAGGACCGGTGATGATCAACAAGCGGCCAAGCATAGTCGATGTGGCAAGGACGGCTGGAGTCAGCAAGTCAACTGTCAGCCTCGCCATGCGGAACAGTCCGCTGCTTGCGGAGAAGACCTTGAAGGCCGTCCAGAAGGTCGCGCGTCGTCTGGGCTACCGCCCGAACATGCTCTTCTCCGTAATGGGTTCCGGCAACAGACTGAAGAGGAAGGGGCCGGACCGTCTCCCGATAGCATATTTGCACGACTCTCCTCCCGGGACCAAGGAGATCGGCGATTTCCGCTTTCTGCCCGGAATAGCGTTGGACTATGGTTTCAGCATAGACCCGTTCAACCTGAACGATTTCAAGACGGCGCTCGAGGTAGAGAAGACGCTGTTCCACCGTGGCTACAGCGCGGTGATAGTCGGGAGGATCACGAACCGCAAGTCAATCGCATACGATCTGGAGCTCGCCGACTTCACCGTTATATCCAACACAAACACGCTGTGGAAGGAAAACTTCCACCGGGTTTCCGGAGATGTCTTCAAGGCCGTCCAACTCGCCTGGGACAAATGCATCGAGGCCGGATTCCGGCGCATAGGGGCGGCGGTATGTCGTCATGCCCCGCCGGTTCCGGACGACGATATGAGGCTTGGTGCTGTTCTGGAAAGACAATCCCATCATGCGGCGAAGCAGGTTGCGATCAAACCTTTTCTAGGAGAGCCGGGCGACATGGAAGGGTTTGCCTCCTGGGTGAGGAAGGAGCGTCCAGACGCCGTCGTTGGCTTCCATATCGGGCATTACTACAGGCTCAAAGAGGATTTCGGGTCGGGTGTTCCCGCGTTTGCCGGGCTTATAATCCAGCCCGGCGACGAATGGTCCAGTTCGGTGAGCGGAGTTCTCTATCAGGAGCGCGAGGTCGCGGAAGTATCCATTTCGCTCCTCGACCAGGAGATCAGAAAACGCATACACGGCATTCCCGAGCACGTGATGAGAATCAATCTGGCCCCCAGATGGCATGAGGGGGAGACGTTGGTAAAAGTCCAGAGTCGCCCGAGGAATTCCGCGAGACCGCGGAAAGTCCTCTAGTCCCCCGTCCTATCGGTTTCCTGTCCCGTCAAGATGGAAAATGGCTGGGAGGCCTTTGTCTCCACGCAGTGCCGTGAAAGGATAATGCCAATATGCGAACATGGAAGGAGGGACGCCCTCCGGGGCTCTCCGTCTCACGGCGTTCTGCATCCGGGATAGGGGGGAGACCCCGAAAAGCGGGATGCCAGCCCCGGGATGGAGTTCGATCAGTGTCCGCCGGAGATCCGCGTTTGCCGTCTTGAAGTCGGATGGTTCGGCCGGGAGATGGTATCTCGCGAATTTCGCATTTTCAGGGAAACCCTCGATTCTCGTGTCGGCCGAATCCCCCAGCAGTTTCCTGACGCTTGTGTCCGTCCATAGCTTCTTCGACGCGAACGAAAGAAGATGCATCCTGCCTCCCTTGCCGATTTCCAGCATCGCCCCTAGGGCGGCCTGGTCCTTGCCGTGGAGCGTCACCACCATTGGTTCGAATCCGGCCTGCAGGGATATTTCCGAGGCGAGTCTGAGCGCGGCTTCCGGAGAGGCCTCCTTCCGTGCGATGACGGCGTCGAGGAAGCCTTCGTCGTCCGCAGCTCCGCGGCGTTCCGCGATCTTGAAATCCTTCTCCATCCATGAGAGGAGTCCGGATGGGAATCCATCTTCGCCACCACATCCGGCAAGTATGGCCCTTGCGATTTCCGCGGAACGGAACGAGGCGGTCCAGCGCGAGGAATCAATCTCCGAGAACGGACCGCTTATCAACGCCGTGCTCAGACCGGACAAGCGGACCAAGTCCAGACAATCCGGATTCGGGAGGGCGTGGAATGAGTCGTCCGCGATTTTCGCGGCGCAGGCCGTCGCCAGCCCGGGGTTTCCAGCCGAGGCGTTTTCGAGCCACTTCCGGGCGACGCCGCCGGATGGGTGCATTTCGGCGCGAGGCGGAGCCCCATCGCGCCCCATGCGCAGATGCGAGACGAGGAGCGACAACATCGTAGCCGCGCAGAGCAGCAGCACCAGCGCTTTTCCAATTGCATCTCCTGATTTTTCCGCTTTCACCATTTGCTTAATGCGAATCCAGCGTTATTTTCCATTTTTTAACTTTACACATCAAAGCCGATAAATCAAAGAGAGGCAGGAAAATGGGAAACCTCAGGAAGAAGAGGAAGAAGAAGATCTCCCGTCACAAACGCAGGAAACAGAGGAAGGCCAGCAGACACAAGAACAAGTGACCGGTCTGCTCTTCCGTTCAAATCATCCAAGCCATGGCCCGACTCCTCATAACAGGGAGCCTATGCTCCCTTCTTTTACTCTGCCAGCTCGGCGTCGCATCGCAGGACGACACTGGATTCGACTTCTTGCGCGAGAAGGCATCGCTTGAGGCGTGCTGTCCGGACGATGCCATCCGGGATGCCGAGGCTCTTGCGAAATTCGCGGAGGTCTCCTCCAGGATTCTCTCGACGGGAAAGCTTTCCGACGAAGATGCATCGAAACTGCTCCGAGTGCTGGAGATAGACCCCGACGCACGTCTGCCGCTGGCCATGCTCATGGCCCACTGGCTCGAGAAGGACCAGGCTCAGAAGCTGCTCGACAGCCTTCTCCCGGTCGCGGAGAAAAATCCTCATGTGGACTCGCTGGCTCTGGCTCTGGCGCTGGCGTATGCGCGGCTGGACCGCAACGACGATGCGATTGCGATGATCGAGAGGACTCTGGATGCGATCGGGGGGCTTGACGACTATGGCTACGGGGTCAACTATGTCGAGTTGGTCATCCATCTTGCCGAGCTCTATTCCGAGAAGGAGGATTTTCTCAAGGGCGAGGAACTTTTCGACGAGGCGCTGGGGAACGGATCGCTGAATGACAACTTCAAGCTCAGGCGCGCGGCGTTCATGTTCTTCTCGAAGAAAGCGGAGGACAGGCCGTTCTCCCTGTTCTCGGGCCGGCTTGAACGGCGTTTCCACCGCAAGATGCTGGACAGCTTTGCGGTTGTCGAGAGGATATGGCTCGACGATCTCGTCGGCGACAGTTCCGAGGAGGCCAAGGACACCCGCTCGATCGAGCTCGCCCCGATGGTCGAGATCTGCAAGAAGTTCGGACTTGTGGACAGGATAGAGAACCTCATACTGGAGAAGTTGCTCGACACCCCCCGCAGCGTGGAATCCCGCGTGATGCTTGCGGCGTTGTTCCAGGACATCGGCCGCTTCGCGAGCGCCAGACGGATGTGGAAACGTCTCAGCGAGGAGAGCAAGTCCAACCACAGGTTCTTCACAGAATACGGAAGGAGCGCGATGGCCTCCAGGAAGTTCGACGAGGCGATAAGGGCCTTCGAGTGGGCGGAGTTCATAAGCGTGCCGGCGCGGAAGGAAGCCTCCTCCTACATGACAGCCATCGCATACATGAATGCGGGCAAGCTCGACAAGGCGATATCCAAGTTCGACAAGCTCGGGAAGATGCCGGAGGCGCATTACTTCAAGGCGGTATCTCTGAGAAGGCTCGGAAAGGATCTGGAGGCCGCCAAGTCCCTCGACGATGCGGAGAAGGCTGCAAAGGAGAAGGGTGACGAAGAATTCCTTTCGCAGGATTTCCACATGTACGTCGCCTTCACCAACGACAGGGCGAAGCGCTTCGACAGGGCCCTCGAGGTGCTCAAACAGCTCTACAAGGACTATCCGGACGACCACGAGGTCTGTAATTTCCTCGGATATTTTCTCTCCGACCACGACATGGAGCTGGAACTCGCTGCCGAGGCGCTCGACAAGGCGATAAAGGCCGAACCTGACAATGGCGCCTATCTGGACAGCGTGGCCTGGCTGCACTACAGGAGGAAGAACTTCGAGAAGGCCCACGAGTACATCGTAAAGGCCATCGAGAATCTTGAGAACGGACCTGATGCTGTCGTATACGACCATGCCGGGGACATCTGCAAGGCACTCGGGAGAACGGAAGATGCAGTCAAATACTGGAGGATCGCGTCGGAGATATT
>CAZGJP010000251.1:0-4323 GCA_964526605.1 uncultured Lentisphaera sp. | reverse complement strand
GATAGAGGATGGTGTTATATTCTTCGGCTGCGACGACGGCAAGATCCGGGCGCTGAAATGATGAGAAATGACGTTTGAACGATCTAAAATCATGAACACTATGAGAATTTCCTTGTTCATGGCCGCAGGCATATCTTTTGCCTCATTGGCATCTCTCGATGCGGACGAAATATCGTTCAAGGACTTGGGCGTTCAAGTCCCGAAGTCCAAGCCCTTTCTCGCATCCGTGTGGGTCCGGGCGAAGGAAAAATCCGGAGAAGACGCCCTCGTCCAGCTCAACGTTGGGGAAAAACCGGGAGGAAAGGAGAAGACCGGCGATCCGGGCTACACCAAGGCGAAGACCTCGGAGTGGAGCCGGCTGTCCCAGTGGATACCTCCCGCTGGCGAAGGATGCGAGCGGATTGACGTCACCGTATGCACGCCCAATGGCGTCGGATTGGAGATTAGAGATGCGAAAATCGCAATCGTCCCAGATTCATTGCCGCCCTTCGACAAGGGATTCATAAGGGTTCAAGGATCAGCTCTGTCCAATGACAAAGGCCGGATCATTTTCCGCGGGGTGAATCTCGCCGCGTATTCAGACGACGAGAAGGAGGATGCAGGCTACATGCTGGGCAGATGCTGCGAGGATGATTACAAGGAGATCGCCGGCCTTGGATTCAACGCGGTCCGACTCGCATGCTGGCACAAGGCTCTCGTCGAACCGGGCGGATTCGACTGGCTCAGGCTCCAGATTTCTTTTGCCAGGAAATACGGACTCTACATCGTCCTTGACATGCACGCGCCGCCGGGGGGATATCAGGGGCCGGAATACAATGGTAAATTCTGGCACGTGGAGAAGGGGGCGAAATTCCGTGACGAACTGGTCAAATTCTGGTCGGACACCGCAAAGTCCCTCAAGGACGAGCCGGCGGTCGCCGCATATGACCTGCTGAACGAGCCCAAGCCGAAGAAAAACACGCAATGGCATGAATATGCAAAACTGCTGATATCGAAAGTCCGTGAGCAAGGCGACAAGCACGCGATCATCGTCGAAACGGCCATGCTTGGCGAGAACGACTGGCCCGAGCTCGACGACAATTTGATAATCTACGATACGCATTTCTACGATCCTTGGGAATTTGTCAGTCAAAGCGAAAAGAAGCCGTTCGGTAAATACAACGTCGAGCACAATATCTGGGGAGAGAAGGTGCGTCTCGACAAGAAATGGCTTGAAAGCCAGCTCGATGAATATCTTTCCTGGTGCAAGCGGAAAAACGTGCCAATGCAAGTGGGCGAATACGGCCTCGGCCTCCACGCCCAGACCCCGGAAAACGGCGGCCTTGACTGGCTCACCGACAGCGTATCCATCTTCGATGGGAACGGAGTCTCCCGTTTCTATTGGAGCTGGGACATATATGATTTTGCCATCCACAACGGCTGGTTCCGCCGCGATCCGGGAATTTTCTGCAAGGAAGCCGCGAAAATCGCGGCATCAGGCACGGATCTTCCAATAAATGAATAATTTGGGAGCGACAGACGGTAAACGGCGGACGATATATGGCGTTAGTTGTGCTCGACGATAAACATAATGATGAGGAACAAAATCAGTGAGGCCATTTTTTTCCGCCGCAGTGTTTTTGACATTTTGCCTGATTTCCGATCAAGGTCTCGCCGCTGCCGACGAGAACGGGAATATTTTCATGGATGATTTCGTCGTTCTTGTCGGAGACGATGGAGCCGGCATGATAATCCGCGGCACGGAGAGAATCGCCAGATTCGAGATGGCGTGCGAGGTCAAGGGCGACTACATCACGTCGAAAAGCCTTGAAGCCAAGAAAATCGAGAGGAGTTCATCCGGGACAAAGTTCTCCGCCCATCTTCCCGGCAGGAAAAATGCGAAATTCGCGCAGACCGTCTCGTGCGAGAACGGCAAGGTTGAAATATCCTTCGGGAGAAGCGGCAATTGGCCGGAATGCGACTGGATATCGTTCCAGATTGAATTTCCCATGGAGAAGTTCTCCGGGGAACATTTTGTGGCGGATGGAGAGAAGATCAATTTGCCTAAGGACAAATCTGAGAATCCACATATAAAGGGCGGAATCGGAACGATCAAAATCTGTCCGGAAAATCCCATCCTCGACATCGCCGTGGAAAGCACCGGAAATGATTTGTCCATCAACGACATGCGCAAATGGAACGAATTCTCCTGGCAGATTGACGCCGAAATTCCCGCTCCGGGCGAGGATGGAAGCAGCATTGCCGTCGCATTCCCGAAACCGGGCGGGAAATCCGTTCCTTCGTTCAATCTGCGAATTTCGCAGATAGGCTATCCTGTCAATGCGAAGAAGATCGCGATTTTAGATTGGCCGCGGGACGGAAAAGCCCCGAATGACGACAGCTTCACAGTTTCCGACGCCGAAGGGAGCATAGTGCTGAAAGGGAGGCTTGGCAAGCCCCAGGACTTCTTCCAGTTCAAGGCAGCGGGGATTGATTTTTCAGGTATAAGTAGGGAGGGCGACTATAAGATCGGATGCGCCGGACTGGAGAGAATCGTTAAAATACGGGATAATGTCTTCAACGACGATCTCTGGAGGAGCACTCTAGGATGCTTCATCCCATATCAGATGTGCCATGCATCGGTTGAACTGCCGGAGATGAAGTTCTCCCGCAGGGCGGCTTTCCTCGACGATGCGGTCCGAGTCCCTGCGAATTTCCCCGGGATAGATTCGTTCAAGTCGTATGGATGCGATGACAGCGGACTCAAGGAGGGAGAGCATTTTTCCTGCGGGCTGGGCGGCTGGTTTGATGCGGGCGACTACGACCTCAACATCAATGCGCAGGGGTTCACTGTCCTCATGCTCTCGCTCGCCTTCGAGGAGTTCGGCATCGGCATCGACGAGGCGACGCTCGATGTGGGAAAGAAGGTCTGGATTGGCGGCAAACCCGATGGCAAGGCGGATATCCTCCAGCAA
Organism: uncultured Lentisphaera sp.; assembly: GCA_964526605.1. Classification (GTDB taxonomy): domain Bacteria; phylum Verrucomicrobiota; class Lentisphaeria; order Victivallales; family GWF2-50-93; genus DYMC01. The sequence continues at coordinate 1,369 of CAZGJP010000251.1, read as the reverse complement.
ATCCAGTGGGGAGTTCTCTGGCTTCTTTCCATGCAGAGACAGGACGGAAGAGTCTATGTCGGCGTTGTCGAGAAGCCCGATAAATACGGTTCGGAAGTCGTTCCGGAAGATGTGACCGACAATATTTCCGGCACAGGCGACGAGAGGCATCTTTACGCCGACTATCACGCGGATCTGCAGTTGATCCAGGCGATCGCGCTCGCATCGGCGTCAAGGGCGCTGAAGAAAGATTTCCCTGACTTGTCTGGCAAGTGCATCTCATTTGCGGAAAAGTCGTTCGAGTATTTCTGTTCGCGTCCGGAAGTCTATAGGGCGACGGTTTATTTCCGTCCGGAGGAGAGGAACAAGGGGCGGGACGGGATGTATCTGTCGGCCCTTTCCGAACTTTTCATCACGACGGGGAAGCCGGAATATCTCTCCAAGATCGAGGCTGAAAAGGATGAAATTGGCAGGATGAAGTTCGACTGGCCCATGCCGTTCGAGACGATGCACATGAACTACTGGTATTCGGCGCCATTCCTGGCGAGACTCCACCCGAAGCTGTCCGACGGGGGATTGAAAGACGCCGTGGGAAAAGCGTGTCTGGAGGCGATCAAAATTCAACTTGAGAGGGTTGAGCCATCTCCATATCCGTTCTACAAATGGCAGTTTGACGATTGGGGGAACAACGGAACATGTCTGGCACGAGTTTTCGACGCCTATTGGCTGTCGAAGTCTTTTCCCGATAGGATCGGCATCGATTCCGCGCTCCATTCCATGCTCTGGATGTTCGGGCTTCACCCTTTGAACGACAAGACGCTTGTGTGCGGACTGCCCGGACTTGAAGGTCCGAGCCATTTATACAACGGACAGCTTCACGGGCGATACGGAGCGGATCCGTCCGAGGTTCCTGGCGCTGTCGTTCCGGGGATTGGCAAATTGCCAGGGGCTGAAATCCTGGTCTTTTTCGATGAGCACGGCAACTACCACCACAACGAGGCCTGCATCTACACGCAGGCCATATACATATTCTGCATGAAAGCTCTTGGAGAGAACTCCAACATGAATAAAGGAGATATGAGATGAAAAGAAGTATCTTCAACCTTGCTTGCGCATGCATGATATCACTCTTTTTCTCATCCGCTAATTTCGCGGATGAAGGCTTGCAGAATGAAAAATCAGAGGCGAAAGATGAGATATCTTTCTGCACGATTGGCGCGAGCTTTTTCAGCGCCGGGGGCAGGGCGGAAGTAATACTGAATGCGATGTTCCAGGCGGCGGGATACAAAGTGACAAAAGTCGAGGCCCAGCGCGGGAACGGGCTCGGCTTCTTCAAGCTGAAATGCTTCAGGGAAGACAAGCTGGACAAGCTCAAACCCTCGTGGAGGGA
>CAZGJP010000250.1:0-4326 GCA_964526605.1 uncultured Lentisphaera sp. | reverse complement strand
AAATACCCCGGCACAATGAGCCCAACATTTAAATTTGGGCAGGTACCATTAACAAAACCAAAACCAAAACCCCGTAAATGTAAAACCCATAATACATATCAGAGCCCCGTCCCCAAACTACTTCTCGGTCAAACTCTTTGAATTCTGAACTCCTCCCCCACGCACCTCGGATTTCCTCCGGCTATGTTCTTCCCTCCGTATCCTGCCTGAACTAGTTCACCCGCTCGGAATCAGCCTGAACGCTGAACATCCAAACGCTGAACCCGGCGCTCCGTTGCTTTTCTAGGATTATTCAATTGGACTTCAGCGCTTGCCGTGGCATATTAACAGCCCGAACGGAGAAGGACCATGTGCGGAATTGTAGGATACGTGGGGGCGAAGCGCAATATCCCTGAAACCCTCTTGGAGGGACTTAAAAGACTGGAATACAGGGGATACGACTCCGCAGGCCTCGCCCTCGGCCTCGATTCCGGAATGGAAATCCTCAAAAGCCCAGGCAAGGTCAAGGACCTCGAGCGGAAGGTCAAGGCCGGATGGCCACAGGACAAATTCAAAAATGCCACAGTCGGCATCGCCCACACAAGATGGGCCACCCACGGCCCCCCTAACGAGGTCAACGCGCACCCGCATTCCGATTCCAAAAACAGGATAGCCCTCGTCCACAATGGAATCATCGACAACTATTCGGAACTCAAGGCCAAGCTCTCCTCCATCGGCGTCAAATTCAAGTCCGAGACCGACACCGAAGTCCTCGCAAACCTCGTCGCCGAATGCTACGAGGGAGATCTCTGCAGCGCCGTAGCCGCAGCGCTCAAGCAGGTCACCGGGACCTACGGCATTGCCGTGATCGCCAAAGACCAGCCCGACAAGATCGTCGTGGCCAGAAAGGGAAGCCCCATCGTCATAGGCGTTGGCGACGACGAGGCCTTCGTCGCAAGCGACGTCTCCCCGCTGCTCCCATACACAAAAAGAGTCATATATCTGGACGACAACGACATCACCGTCCTCTCTCGTTCCGGAATAGACCTCAGGAACATGGACAACGTCCCCGTCACCCGCGAGATCGCACACATAGACTGGGATGCGAAGGCCGCCGAAAAGGACGGACGCGAACACTTCATGCTCAAGGAGATTGAAGAACAGCCACTGGCCATCTCCAACACCATGAGGGGAAGGATGGACCACGACCTCGTCACAGCAAAGCTCGACGGGCTCAACCTTACCCCGAGGGATATCGCCGGCGTATCGAGAATCGTCATCGCGGCCTGCGGCACCAGCCTCCATGCCGGAATGGTCGGGGAATACTACTTCGAAGACCTCACCTCGACTCCCGTCGAGGTCGAACAGGCCGCCGAGTTCAGATACCGCAACCCAATACTCGACCGCGACACCCTCGTCATCGCGATAAGCCAGTCGGGAGAAACGGCCGACACCCTCGCCGCCATACGAGAGGCGAAGCAGAAGGGCGCCCTGGTCGCATCCATATGCAACGTGGTCGGCTCGACCATCGCCAGAGAGACCGGCAGGGGCGTCTACCTCCACGCCGGCCCCGAAATCGGCGTAGCATCTACAAAGGCTTTCACATGCCAGGTCGCAACACTCCTCATGATGGCGTTGAAGTTCGGAAGGGCCGGAAGACTCTCCCGCAGCGCCGGACAGAAGATCATCTCCGAACTCGAAAGGCTCCCGGATCTGGTCAGGCAAGTCCTCGATTCCTCCGATAAAATAGCGAAGATCGCCAAAAAGTATTCCTCCGCGAAGGACTTCTTCTACATCGGCAGAGGATATCTCTACCCGGTCGCCCTCGAAGGAGCCCTCAAACTCAAGGAGATAAGCTACATACATGCCGAAGGCTATCACGCCGCGGAACTCAAGCACGGCCCCATAGCCCTCCTCGACGAGAACGTCCCAGTCCTCGCTCTCGCAAACAATATACCGGGCAAGGACAAGGTGATAGGCAACATCCAGGAATGCAGGGCTAGAAAATCCCCAGTCATAGCCACCGCCACATCCGGGGACAAGGAAATCCTGAAACATGCCGACGACGTGATGGAGATACCAGAATGCTCCGATTTCGTCACGGCAATCCCAACCGTGGTTGCTCTACAGCTCTTCGCATACTACGTCGCCAAGGAGAGAGGATGCCCGATAGACCAGCCACGAAATCTGGCAAAAAGCGTCACTGTGGAATGATCTTACGGAGCACACCCCATGAAACCAGACAGCCCGGACGCCACGGGAAAGGGCGGCATGGATAGGCGCTTCAAGGCCTTCGCATTGAATCTGCTCTATCCCGGAGCCGGACAGATACTGCTCAAACGCTGGATGATGGCGCTCCTCTTCGTCGTCGCGGCAAGCGCCGCACTCGCATGGCTAGGATGGATACTCGTCCACTTCTTCAGCGCCGTCTACAAAACCGCCATCGAGGGAATGGACTTCGATGAGGCGGATAGATTGAAGTTCATGACCCGGATCGCAGCCTCGGCCTCCCTTCTCTGCCTCGTATGGCTTGCGAGTTTCGCTGAAATATTCATCCCAAGACGCAAACGCTAGTCCCTGTCCCCAGCGACCCGCTATGGAAAAACTAAAACGAACAATGAAAGAACATCATGACAACTTTTTCAACCCCGGCAATCGGCAGCTCCCCACCGATCGCCGAATGAAAGCAGTTCTGCAGAAGTCAGACCGGATCCCGGTCGCGGAGGAATGCGACATTTGCGTCATTGGCGGCAGCTGCACCGGCGTCTTCGCCGCGGTAAGGGCCGCAAGGCTCGGCGCCAAGGTCGTCCTGATCGAAAAGATGAATTCCTTCGGCGGAGTTGCCACGCAGGGCCTTGTCAACATCTGGCACAGCATCCACGACACGGAGTGGAAAAAACAGATAGTCGCCGGCCTCAGCCTCGAGATCATCGAGCGGCTGAAAAAACGCAACGCCATCGTCGAGAGAAAATCACACAGCGCAGCCTTCATCCTCAACACCGAGGAGCTCAAGATCGAACTCGACGAACTCGTCTGCGAAAATCGCAGAATCATCCCAATGCTGCACACGCTCTATTGCGCTCCCCATCTGGAGGACGGAGAACTTTCAGGCGTCTTCATCGAGAACAAGGACGGGCGCCGGGCCGTCCTCGCGAAAGTCTTCATAGACGCCAGCGGCGATGGAGACCTCGCCCACCACCTCGGACTGGAGCAAATACGCGACGGCGAGCTGCAACCTCCAACAACCTGCGCCAAAATCCGAGATCTCTGCCCCGCCGGCTTCGAGATCGGGAATATCATGGAAAAACACCGTGATGAGTTCGGCCTTGAAAAAGACTTCGGATGGAGCGGAGATATCCCGGGTTGCAACGATGTCCGAATGCACGCCGAAACCCATGTCTTCAACACCGATGCGTCCGACGCAAGGCAGTTGACGAGGGCGGAGATAGAGGGAAGACGCCAGATCAGGGCCATGATGGACATCTTCAGAAAATATGCGCCGTCAAGAAAAATGCAGCTCCTGGCGCTTGCATCCCAGATCGGCATCCGCGAAACAAGGCGATTCCGCGGCGGACATGTCCTCTCGGGAAAGGAACTGCTCGATGCCAGAAACTTTGACGATGCAATCGCATATGGCAGCTACCGGGTTGACATCCACAACCCCTCCGGCGGAGGCTTCATCTTCAGGTATCTCGACGGCACACAGGAGGAAATCGGCCCCTCCGGCTCCAGAAAAAGCAGATGGAGGCCAAAATCAAAAAACAATCCAACCTTCTACCAGATACCATACCGCATCATGTTCAACCCCAATCTTGCCAACCTGCTCTTCGCAGGGAGAATGATCTCCGCCGACAGAAGCGCATTCGGAGCGGTCAGGGTCATGATCAACCTGAACCAGATTGGCGAGGCCGCCGGAACAGCCGCATGGCTGGCCCTCGACAGCAATCTCCAGGCAGCGCAAATCTGCGTCGGAAAACAGCGAAAAGTCATGGCCTCACAAGGATCACAGATCTTCTGACCTTTTCCCCCAAGCTCTCCCACCGACTGCTCCAAGAATCGCGGCGGCAAGCAGCAGGAGGAAAAACCCCATCAGCATCTTCCTCCATACCACATTCCTCCCCGACCAGTCCATACAATTCCGCAACCCGCCTCTCCACCCGCACCTAGGCCCGGACCACCGACCTCGGACCTCTGACCACCGACCTCGGACCTCTGACCACCGAGCTAATATCATTATAGACAATATATCCATATAAAAAAGCTTGAGAAAGGCTTTAAAAGCAAAAAAAAGCTATTTTTTGCTTTTAAGAAACTCGCACCGTATGTTCCGGCGACAAGGACTTCGTC
>CAZGJP010000249.1:304-4341 GCA_964526605.1 uncultured Lentisphaera sp. | reverse complement strand
CGGTGATTGGCGGGTAGCATGAATTGGAACCATTGAGCTTGCATCTTTAGAAGGCGATGGTAGAGGGACGTGTAGTCGAACTCGACTGTTCCGACAAGGCCGAGGCGCTGGTAGTCCTGTCCTCCAAAATTGAAGAGGCCCTGTCCTCCGAGGGAGAATGCATGATCTTGAACAAGGTCATGCAAAGAGAGACGCAGGCGGTCACCTACATGGGACATGGGATAGCCTGTCCTCATGCCAGGAGCGGTTTCGGAGACCGGATAATATGTGCCATCGGCTGGTCCCGGGATGGGATAGACTACGGAGGGGCTGGAGGGGACAAGGTCCATCTGGTCATGCTCTACTTCATTCCGGAGAAATGCGGCAACGAGTATCTGAACGAGATGGCTTCGCTGGCGCGGGCCATAAGAAGAGATTCATCCGTGGGAGACCTGAAGGGAGCCGAGGATTTCTCGGTGGTTGAAAGGAGGATGCGATGCTGGTTCGGTGACATGGCCGGAACGAAGGACGACGCGAAGGACTCTTCCGTTTCCGAACATGTCCGATCGAAGGATCTGTCGCAGCTTCTGGTGCCGGACATAGCGGAGATGCTGGAGGAGGGCAAGTTCGGGGACCTTCGCTCCTTCCTCGCGGAGCAGCCTGCGGCCGAGGTGGAGGAGATCATCGAGGACATAACCCCGCGGCAGAGCATTCTGCTTTTCAAACTTCTTCCGAGGAATCTAGCCGGCGAGGTCTTCTCCCTGCTCGACTATCCGCTCCAGAACCAGCTCATCATGAACATGGCGAACGACGACACGAAGCAGATAATCTCGGCGCTGCCGCCGGACGACAGGACCGCCCTCTTCGAGGAGCTTCCGGCCAACGTGACGCAAAGACTGCTCGATCTCTTGAGCGAGAAGGACCGGAAGGAAGCCTTGAAGCTGCTCAGCTATCCCAAGGACAGCGTAGGACGGCTGATGACGAACAAATACGTGACCGTCCATCCCGAATGGACGGTGGCGCAGTCCATGGAGCAGATAAGGAAAACCGGCAGCGACTCCGAGACCATAACCATGGTCTACATAGTGGACGACAAGGGAGTTCTCATAGACGATTTGAGGCTGAGAAAGATAATACTGGCGGAGCCGCAGACGAGAATTTCCGAACTTCTCGACGGTCACTATGCACTCCTCACTTCGATGCAGGACAGGGAGGAGGCCGTGGCGATGTTCAAGAAATACGACCTTTTCGCCCTTCCGGTGGTGGATCCGGACGGAGTCCTTCTCGGGATAGTCACGTCGGACGACATACTCGACGTGTCCGAGGAGGAGGCCACGGAGGACTTCCACAAGACGGTGGGTGTCAGCCCGCTGGAGGACGACTATCTTGACGCCTCTCTTCTCCTTCTATACCGTAGCCGCATTCCCTGGCTGGTCACCTTGGTGTTTGTGAATCTGCTGTCCGGGGCTGGACTTGCCTATTTCGAGGATCTCATTTCCTCATGTGTGGCTTTGGTGTTTTTCCTGCCGCTTCTGATAGGAAGCTCAGGAAATGCCGGTTCACAGGCGGCCACGCTGGTCATCCGCAGCATGTCTCTTGGAGGGATCAAGGTGTCTGACTTCATAAAGGTTTTCGCAAGAGAGCTCGTTGTCTCGATCGGTCTTGGTTTGTCCATGTCGGTTGCTGTTTTCATGCTGGCTTGGTGGCGTTCAGGGATAAAAATAGCGATAGTGGTTTCCATATCCATGGTGATAATAGTAACGTATGGAAGCATGATGGGGATGATGCTTCCTTTTATATTCAGGAAACTGAAGGTGGACCCTGCGGCGGCGAGTGGGCCGCTGGTCGCTTCTCTGGCGGACATATCCGGCGTCATGATATATCTGGGAATAGCCTCCGCCATGCTAAAGCGTTTTGGCGGATGAGCTTCGCCTGAGCCAATTGCAAAACTCCGCGCAGCCACGGGGGTTTTTGCAATTGGCTCAGATGTAAAGATTCGCTGAACTACCTAGTTCAGTGAATATTTACGGTCAATCTCTATTTCCGTCCTGCTGGTGGTCAAGTAGTCTTTCGAGCAGTATCTCTTCGACGTAGAACATGCGGAATGTTCTGACTGGGGCGTAGCAGACCAGCATGATCCGTCCGTCCTTCTCCACCTCGAATTGTCCTGCGTCGGACTTTTTGATCTCCAGGCCGATGCGTGGGTATGGGAATTTGTCGAATTTGACTATGTCCTCGTTTCCCTCGGCCTTTTTTATCTGCTCCTCGCGGAGATTCGTGCTCAGGATGACGTTGCCGTCTTGGTCGAGCAGATATCTTCGGAGCACTGCATGCGACTTGTCGCTTCCTTGCCCCATCAGTTTCAAGGTGTTGGCGAAGGTGATGTCAAGCCCGGCCACGCCGAGGGTGGATCCATCCTCGGCGTAGAGTCTTTTTGCCGCGGAAATGACCACGCCGAAGCCGAAGGCGTCAATATAGGGGGAGCTCCACACGGCTCCATCGTATAGCATGGCTTCCTTGTACCAAGGTCTGGTCCTGTGGTCGTAGTCCTCCTCGAGAGAGCCTGTCGCGGGATAGTTAACGAAGAACCCGTTCTCGAGCCCGAGATATATCCATGTCACTGGCAGCCCCGTCTCGGATGCCTCCTTCTTGAGTTTTTCCGCATCGAAGTGCTGGTATCTGGCCGGAGCGCCGGCCAGGTAGAACGGCATGTCCTTGACAAGCGGCCCCAGGCGTCTTGCCGAATCGGACGCGATTTCGGGTGAAATTCCAGGGGAGAGCTTGCTGTTCGCGGTTTCCAAGTTGATCCTCTGCTTGTAGTATTCTGACTGGCGCGTGCCCGGCGGGCAGTTCTTTTCGTCCTGGAATTCGCGGTAGTCCCTGATTTTTGTGTTTTCCTCCGAGGATTCTCTCTCGAGGAGGAATAGGGCTCGGTCGGAGAAGCGTTCGAGGGTGTTCTCCAGTTCGAGTATGCCGCTGTCTATTCCGTGGGCGATGTCCGCAACTTCCGCCTGCTTCTGGATCAGGAGAAGCGACTGTCTTTTTGACTCGACCACGGCGTTTCTCTGTCTGACCAGGCTGAAGATTGAGAGGAAGGCAAGCATAAGCATCGTCGAAAGTACGACGAACGCCGTGGTAGTCCTGTGGCGGTTCAGAAGCCGGAAGGTCTTCCGTGCAAAATCGTCCGGACGAGCCAGGGTCTCTTCGTCCCTCGTGAATCTCCTTATGTCGTCGGCCATCTCCTCGACGGACTTGTATCGGATGGCGGGGTCTGGCGAGACTGCCTTGCGTATTATCGCCTTCAAGTCTGCGGGGATGGAATGGGAATCGAATGCGTGTTCGAGCGGTTCAAGCTGGCCGTTGCGGGTCCTCTTGATGATTTCATCCATGTCCGCCCCGGTCACGGCTCGCTTCAATGTGGAGATCTCGAAGAGGATGATTCCGAGGGAATACTGGTCGCTGGCCGGACCATATTTCTCTCTTTTCAATATTTCCGGGGCCATGTAGCCGGGGGTTCCGCTTATTCCCTTCTCGTCGGAGACATATTCTTCTCCCTCCGGAACCACCTTCGCTATACCCCAGTCCATCACATAGACTTCATGGTTGCGCCCGACTATTATGTTCTCCGGCTTCAGATCCCTGTGCAGGACCTTCTTCTTGTGGGCGTAGGACACAGCGTCGCAGACCTTTATGAAATCCTCGATACGTGTTTTGAGGGCCTCGGTCTCGGTTTTGCGGCCCCTTTCGCCCAGCATGCGGCAGGACATGGCCGCATCGTCGATAATCTCCTCGAACGTCCTGCCATCAACCAGCTTCATGGCGATGTGAATCCCCCTCTCGTCGTCGCCATCGACCTCGTATAGGGGGATTATGGATGGGTGGTCGAGCTGGGCGGTCATCTTCGCCTCCGACACGAAACTTTCGACCACGCTCTCGTTCTCAAGATGCTTTCTGCGGAGCGATTACACAACCACTTAGCGATACACAAGCGGGACCCGGGGGTATTTTTTTAAACCGGGTAATTTTGCCCCAAGGAAAAATTTTAAGGGCCACAAACA
>CAZGJP010000249.1:0-294 GCA_964526605.1 uncultured Lentisphaera sp. | reverse complement strand
CTCGGCGAACTTCTCCAGTATCTCGTAGCGGGAATGCAAGTCAGGCAGGGAGGCCAAGTCATTTGGCGACAGATGAATCTTATCATCGGTAACGTGGGTGGTGGATGAGGCGATGGTGTTGAACTTCAGGGCAGGGGGGCCGAACTGCCGGCATATCTGCCCCTCTCCGGACGAATCCGGTTCCTTGTCCGACAATATGAATGTCCTGTCTGCTGGCATTCCCATAAGATTACAGCGGCAAAGCCGGATTGTCCATGCCCGATTTTGAAAAAGTGCGAATGGGCGGTATATTCG
>CAZGJP010000248.1:3534-4357 GCA_964526605.1 uncultured Lentisphaera sp. | reverse complement strand
CCCTTGCCCACTAGCTTATGATCTCCGAGAGCAACCCCTTGACCAAGTTCAGGAGCGTCCTGAGGACTCTGAAGGGGAGGCTCCTTTTTGGTTGGAATTCCTTTTTCCAGCCCGAGTCCAGTTCGAGGATCAGGTCCGGATGCGTTCTGCGGGTCATGGCCGAATTCCTTCCCTTCGCAAAGGCCAGTTTGACCATAGCCCCGAACGTGCCAGGCATCGGATGATAAGCCCAGCAACGGGGAACGACGCAGACTCGATATCCGGCCATGCGCACCCGATGTCTCAAATCCGGATCCGTTCCGGATATGATTTCGGGGTTCTCCCAGCCGACGTCCTTGAAGAGCTTGGCCGGCATCGCAAGGCACATGTGGCTGACCATGTCGCTGTCGACAAGCTCCTCCTGGACCGGGAAGACCGAGCGGGGAATCTGCCGGGCCGCTTTTTTCTGGAAGTCGTTGGAGTCGTCCGGAATCAGCTGCGAAGGGCCTGTCATCCCGACATCCTTTCTCTCCAGGAATGGCCCCATGAGCTTCTCCATCACGTCGCCGCCACCGAGGGTCACGTCGTCATCTATGAACACATAATAGTCGCCGGAGGCTTTTTCGACTCCTAGATTTCTCGTCCTGCCGTTTGGAGACACCCCTACCACTGTTATTATTTCGGATGGTGGAAGGGATTGGCGGCGCAACTGCTCCTTGAGGCGCTCCACATTGCCCTTCCTGAAGCCGTCGAAAGATGGTATTATGACTGAGATGTTCATGATTGATACTGGATATTTGACGCTTGCCCGCCATTCTCCGCAGGAGGACCGGAGGGCTTGATA
>CAZGJP010000248.1:0-3524 GCA_964526605.1 uncultured Lentisphaera sp. | reverse complement strand
ACGCTGGAAATCCGTGATTATAGTTTCATGTCTTGAACTTCGAGCATGCATTCCTTAAGCGGAAGCACAGATATGTTTTTATCCAAGTAATACGATTTGCTTCCGGGATATACCACAAATAGCTTTTCGAGCTTGAGATCATCCATGGAAATGCGCATGGATTTTGTCATAGTCGGAGCGTCGGCGCACTTGAACTCAAACCCAATCTTGCGTCCGTCGTGTTCAAGAAGCATGTCCAGCTCAGCCCCGTTCTGTGTCGCCCAGAAGTAGGGTCTGCCGATCTCCACCACTGACAATATCTGCTCCAGCGCAAATCCTTCCCACGAGGCTCCATATCTTGGATTTTCAAACAATCCTCTCATCGTTTCAATGGACAGGAAGGAATGGAGAATGCCGCTGTCTCGAAAATAGAGTTTTGGCGACTTCACGAGACGCTTGCCTATATTGACGAACCAAGGGGGCAGAACTCTCAGCGCATAAGTTCCTGAAAGTATGTCGAGATAATGGCGCGCCGTCTTGCCTGTCACAGCAAGGGAGCGGGCGATCTCCTCCCCATTCCATACTTGTCCGTGATAGTGGGCCAACATGCTCCAAAAGCGATAAATCGTGTTCGGATTCACGTGGATGCCGAAAAGATTCAGGTCTCTCTCAAGATGCGTATTTATGAAATCCCTGCGCCATTTCATGGACTCCAGCGAGGAAGACGCCAGATAGGACATCGGGAAGCCGCCGCGCAACCAGAGGGCATTCTGCTCGATCCATCCGATCTCATCCAATGAAAAACCATGGATGTCTATAAATCTTATGCGCCCCGCAAGTGATTCAGATATCCCTCTTATTATTTGAGGCGACGCGCTTCCCAGGAGGCAAAATCGAAGGCGCAACGGCCTCCTGTCGCAATATGGACGCAGAACAGAGAATATCCCAGGGACAAGCTGGACCTCGTCAATTATCACAACTCCCTCGAGGGAATCGAAAACCTGCACCGGATTTTCCATCGCAACACGATCAGCGGGATTTTCCATGTCGAAAAAGTGAAAAGCACCCTTGCGCAAGACCGCCAACTGTCTCGCCAGCGTGGTCTTTCCTGTCTGACGCGCTCCCATCAAAGCGACCACCGGAGACAGCTTCAATGAGTCTCCTATGATCTTAAGCAGACGCTTCCGGGCTATGAGCTTCTGTTTTCCCATGACTGTGTTGTTCCATGTATTTCTGGAATCTGACTCCTATTATACATGCATATTTATGGATATCAATTGGAGTTGCTCATAACGGAAAACATGTTGAAACGTTTCGTATCCGCCCAAGGCGGATAGGGTTCGAGTTTCAAAACCATATCACATCCAAGCCTGGATATTTCCCGAAGATTTTATCGGCTGTTATCACCTGGCACTTATTTTCGATTGCAGCCGCGATTATAATCCTGTCACAGGGATCGCGGTGTATCAGCGGAAGAGCCGCTGAAGAGCAGAAGATTTTCGAGTCAACGGGTACTTCCCTCAGTGAGTAATCGTTTAGTGCCATTTTGAAAGCATCAAAAGAACTCATGTCGCCGAATATCTGCAACTTCCCAGACCTGACCTTTACAGCAATCTCCCAGGCGGAGATGGAAACAACGCAGTTGTCCATATCCTCCTTGATGGCCGACAAGGCATTTTTGGATAATTTTGAAGGATCATGCAAAAGCCAGAGCAGCGCACAGGTGTCAAGTATTTTCATCTGGACTTCTCGGGCCATTCTTCGTCGGAAAGCGGCTCTGTGGGATTATAATTTATCTTCATCTTCCCAAGTAAGGGATGCGGTTTGAGAGGAAATTTCATCTTGGATTTCTTGTGGGGGATCACATCCGCCACTGGTTTGCCATTCCTACATATCAGTATAATCTCATTTTCGTTCTCGACCTTGTTTAACAGCGAAGATAGATTAGTCTTAGCCTCGTGAATGTTTACTGTCAGCATGAGATGCTCCCTATATTTAGTTCAACTTAGCTTAGTCTATCACAATGCATTGAAAATTCAAGCAAGCGCGTTATACGGCCACCTCCCGCTCCTCAGTTTGTTCCGAGCCCATGCTCTCTCTTTTTTCGCTGTGATAGCGGCTCATTATCAACGCCATCAGCAACCAGAAAAACTCCATGTTCATGATGGTGTAGAAGTTGGTCACGGTGATTCCGTGGCCGAGCATGCCTATGTGGCCGACTATGAAGCCCAAGGCAAGCCCCTTGTACAAATTCGAGCTTGTCGTCTTCATTATATGCCTCAACACGAGCAGGATCTTGATGTTCAGCATGAGGAAGATCAGCAGTCCCAGCATTCCCGTCTGCATGAGTTCCGTGATATACTGGTTGTCCGCCCAGGACAGCTCCTTCGATCCGCAACCCTGGCCGAAAACGGGATAGGCGGCGATCTCGTCAACAGCGCGTTCCCACGCTACGATGCGCGAGTTCAGAGAAGGGTCGTGTCTAGGACCGTAGACAAAGACATCGCCAATCTGGCTGAACTGCTCGACCATGTCCTTGTTGTGTTTTTCAAACAAATAGGAGAAGATGGGGTTGACGTCCAAGAAGCTGAATGCGGCATATAGAATGAAGATCGCTCCGGTCATGAAGAAGCCATAGAGGATGTTCCTGTTCCGGGTTATCATGAAAAGCACAGCGAACATTGGCGGAAGGCAGACGTAGGCGCCTCTGGACTTGGTCATGAAAAGGGCCCAGACGAAGAGGGCCAGGGAGAGGTTGACAAGCAATATCCGTCTCTTGTTTGTCTCATATATGAGCAGTCCGGACATGATGCCGATCACGAGCAGGAGAAAATCTGAGAATGTGTTGGCCCTGCCGGTTCCGAACGTTGCTGTGGATCCACCCACAGCGAGCTCCGAAAGGGGGAAGAGGAAGAACTGTATCACTCCGATCGCAGCTATTCCGATGGACACGGCCCAGGCGAACTTGAGGGCTACAAGCCTGTCCTTCTCTGCGCTGATTATGTTGTATGCCATGAAGAATATCCAGAAGTACTCGAGGCGCTTAAGCGAATAGAAGAAGCCGTTCATGTATGAGACCGTGCCCTGGAAATAAGCCAGGATGGTCGCAACGACTATCACCGCGGACATGGCTAGGATCTGGAGGTCTATCGGCGAGCGCTTGATGATGCTCAAGGATCTTTCCTTGGCCTTGTTGCCAATCCATCCGAATGTCACGATAAGGAGGATGAAATCCTCGACTCGGATAGTGACACTGCGTGTCATCTGCCCCACTCTGCCCACCGGGACGTCGGTCGCGGTAAGTATGAAGAGGAGCATTACGACCAGGCCGATCTTGGGATGGAAAACGGTGATGAGGCAAATGAAGATGGCGATGAGGACGATGATCGGGAAATATGGGCTGGAAGGATCCAAGTCGAGGAGGTTTTTGTAGCCCTCGTGGTATTTGATGATCTTGTCGGCGAAGATGTATCCACCGAATGTTGGGGATGCCAGGAGGAAGAATCCCGAGAAGAAGCACAAATACGACGCCAGACGTTTCACGG
>CAZGJP010000247.1:3008-4387 GCA_964526605.1 uncultured Lentisphaera sp. | reverse complement strand
CTTCTAAAGAGATAGACGTAGGATATTCCTATCATGTATCTCGAATGCCTCTTTATCAGCTCCTCTAATGCCTCTTCCGAGCCCTTGCGTGCCTCGGCCACAAGCGACATGTCTTGTTTTTCCGAATCCAACATATAAGACAATCAATCCCGGCAAAAGTTTCTTTTTTATCCAATGCAATTTGCGAAATCCGCATCGAGGGCTAGAATTTACATTCATTTTCAAATTTTTCAGCTGGGAAAGATGAAAAAGACAGGGATGATCCACATATACACCGGAAACGGCAAGGGCAAGACCACCGCCGCCCTGGGCCTGGCTCTGCGCGCCGCAGGAGCGGGGATGAAAGTATTCTTCGCCCAGTTCATCAAGGCCGGAAGAACCTCGGAAGCGGACGCAATATCGAGGCATCTGCCCATGATGGCATTCAAATCCTTCGGCAGGGGCAGGTTCATAAGGGGAGAACCGTCCGCACGGGACATCACCGATGCGGGAAAGGCGCTGGAAGAGTGTTCGCTCGTCGCAGCCTCCGGAGAATTCGGCCTCGTAGTCCTCGACGAGATATTTCCCGCATTGAGAGCAGGCCTGATCCGCGAAGAGGACCTGAAAGGCCTGATCCTGCGAAAGTCCCCGGAAACGGAGATGGTCCTCACCGGAAGGGGCGCGTCGGCATCCATGGTCGCCGCCGCGGATCTCGTCACCGAGATGAAGGAAGTCAGGCATTACTACAGGGAAGGCGTCAAGGCGAGGAAGGGGATCGAATTATGACGATGCGGCATCATCCCAGATTCCAATACTGGCTGAAGACCCATTCCGGCGAGCTTGACGCGATACTCTTCGACATTGACGGCACGCTGATCGCGGGAAGAAAGGGCATGCCCGGCGCGTCCGCCCTCCTCGATGAACTGCTGGCCAGGAAGATTCCATACCTTCTCCTCACAAACGACGGCAACCACTCGGTAGAGGAGAAGAGCCGCATGACCGCGAAGGCCGGACTCGACATCCCCCCGGAACTCTTCGTCTCCTGCAGCATGCCATTGAGCATCTTCGTCGAGGAGAACAGGCGCCATGGCCAGAAGTTCTTCGTCATGGGAGACCTCGGGAAGCCTTGCTTCGCGGAAAAGGCCGGACTGCGGGTGGAAAGAAATCCCAAGCTGATAGCCGGATGCAAGGGTGTCATAGTGGGAGAGGGCTCATACGACTGGCAGAGCGCTTTCTTCGCGGTCATGAATTTCTTCATGAAAAATCCCTCCGCACCCCTGCTCGTGCCCAATCCGGACAGCTACTGGCCGAACGGCCCCGATGGGGAGATCGGCATCGGTGCCGGCGGAAAGGCCCGCTTCATATGCACCATACTGCGGGAATACGGGATCATCATCCAT
>CAZGJP010000247.1:0-2998 GCA_964526605.1 uncultured Lentisphaera sp. | reverse complement strand
ATCCGGTCTATTTCGGCAAACCCCACAAGCTCATATTCGACTTCGCCATCCGCAGGCTTGCCCAGCTTTATCCGCAGCACCCTGGATTCAGGAAGAAAAGAATGCTCATGATCGGCGATTCCCTCCGGTCGGACATACGCGGCGGAAATCGCTTCGGCATCAGAACAGCCCTGATCCTCACCGGCATAACCAAGCCACCTCACCTGAAGAATCTCGACAAATGCCTCAGACCCGAACTCGTCTTCGACAGACTGGCTTGATTTCTTGGGAAAACAGAATCAATCACGGAGAAAGAGTTTTTTCGGTTTTGCATCCGTTGTCGGGCTAAAGCCCGACCAGCTTTGAGATGCACCATTACAAAATCATTCGTAAAACAAATACGAACTTCGCCAGTTTTGCGCTCGGACTTCGACAGGCTCAGTCGAGCGAGATTGCAAACTACATCCTGGCTATGCCCCCATTGTTCATTGGCTCCTTCCCGCATTTCGATTCAATTTATTCAACCCCGCGTATTGCATCGGCGATTTTGCGAATATCCTCTCAAAGTCATTTTTATCCAGACTCAGCAACCATTTGCGATCCATTTTGAGGGGAGAGGATTTTGTGCTGTTTGGACATGCCGCCGTGCAGATGTCGCATCCGAATATGCTTCCTCCGAGCATCTTCCTCTCCTCGGTGTGGAGCTCGCCCTTCTTCTCCATGCTCAGATAGCTGATGCACTTTTCAGGGAAAAAGCCGTCTGGAGACAGTGCGCCTGTGGGGCAGAGGCTCAGGCATTTTCCACAGGTTTTGCAGGGAAGTCCGTCGCACCCTGTCCTTGCGTCGGGCAGTTCGGCGTCGAGGAATGCTGATGCTATGAAAAACGACGACGAGCCTTTGCATACGAGGCAGTTGTTGAGACCGATATCCCCGAGCCCTGCGAATTTCGCAAGGATCTTCTCCGGCACAGCCTTGATGTCAACGCAGATTTCATTTTTAAAGCTGGAGACGGAGGCCTTCTCCAGCTTCGACACGAATTTTTCCGCAAGCTCTGTGCAGAATATGTGGTAGTCTAGTCTTGCGGCGTATGCTGCGGCTGTCACGAAATCATTTCCGGACTTTTTCGGAATATCCATATTCAATTCAGGTATTGTGTCAAGTGGCACCGCCAGGCATAGAAAGGACTTGGCCCATGGGCGCTCCGCGAAGGGATTCGCGCGGCGTGCGAGCGAGCGCAGGAGATATGGTGAAAGCAGGGTCCTGCTTCCATCGCGATAAACCGCGGAAAGCTCCTTCACGATTCCGGATTTCCGCTCCTCGTCAAGCCTAATGACGGCGGCGGAAAGAAGCCCGAACTCGGAGCATAGGCGCAAGAGCTGTTCCCTTAAGATTTCAGCATCCATGATTTTTCCGCGGACTTCCGCATCTTTCGTAGTTGATCTTCACGTTTGACAAAAAAACTTCCCGAGCTATAATCTACCCCCTCAAGACAATTGGCTCAACACATAAATTCCAAATTCAAAAAAGGAGACATGAAAATGTCCGCAAGCATCTGCTGTGTCAAGGCAAGGGAAATCCTCGACTCGAGGGGGAACCCCACAATCGAAGTTGATGTGACCCTCGACTGCGGAATCGTCGGAAGGGCCGCCGTCCCGTCCGGGGCTTCCACGGGCGAAAACGAAGCGCTCGAACTGAGGGATGGCGACAAGAAGCGCTACCTCGGCAAGGGCGTCCTCAAGGCCGTCGAGAATGTGAACAAGAAGATAGCCCCGAAGATCGAAGGCATGGATGTGACCTGTCAGGCGGCGATAGACAAGCTCATGATAGACCTCGATGGCAGCAAGACGAAGAAGAATCTCGGGGCGAACGCGATTCTGGGCGTCTCGCTCGCATGCGCCAAGGCAGCTGCCAACTTCCTCGAAATGCCGCTATACCGCTACATCGGCGGAACGAATGCGAAGCGCCTGCCAGTCCCGATGATGAACATCATCAACGGTGGAGCGCACTCCGACGCCCCGATAGACTTCCAGGAATTCATGATCCGCCCCATTGGCGCGAAGAGCTTCAAGGAAGGGCTGAGAATGGGGGTCGAAGTCTTCCACGCCCTCAAGTCCGTCCTCAAGAAGAGAGGGCTTAGCACTGCAGTTGGCGACGAAGGCGGATTCGCCCCGAACCTGGACAGCATCGAAGACGCACTTGATGTGATTCTCACCGCAATCAAGGATGCCGGATACAAGGCCGGACGCAAGGCGGACAAGGGCGACATCTCGATAGCTCTCGACTGTGCAGCGAGCGAATTCTTCAAGAACGGCAAGTACGAATTCAAGAAGGAAGGGAAGGGCGTGGTGAAGAGCTCCGAGCAGATGGCCGAATATCTGGCCAAGCTCGTCAAGACATATCCGATCGACTCCATCGAGGACGGAATGGCTGAAAGCGACTGGAAGGGATGGGGAATGCTCACATCCAGGCTCGGCGGTCAGATCCAGATCGTCGGCGACGACCTCCTCGTCACGAACGTCGAATACCTCGCTCGTGGCATAAAGGAGAAGGCCGCAAACTCAATCCTCATAAAGGTGAACCAGATTGGCTCGCTCACCGAGACGCTCGATGCGATCGAAATGGCCCACAAGGCCGGCTGGACCGCCGTCGTAAGCCATCGTTCAGGCGAGACCGAGGACAGCACGATAGCCGACATTGCAGTGGCGACGAACGCCGGACAGATCAAGACCGGCTCGGCAAGCAGGACGGACAGGATATGCAAATACACCCAGCTCCTCAGGATCGAAGAGGAACTTGGAAATCTCGCAGTCTATTGCTGAACGCAGCGGTGTCAAGAATGGAAAACGCGGTCCGTTTTCGGACCGCGTTTTTTTTTTGTCATAATGGCATGAATATCAGTGGCTTGCCGTTCACCGGATCCGGGCAGCTTGCGATTTTCGCGGAGTAGACGTCGCCCTGGATTTCCGGCCTGAGTATATCCTCGGGTGGTCCGGATGAGTGTATCCTTCCCTTGTGGTCG
>CAZGJP010000246.1:1476-4403 GCA_964526605.1 uncultured Lentisphaera sp. | reverse complement strand
TGCTGATACTCTCGATGGCGCTATTCCCCCTCTACGTGACGGTCACGATAAGCTTCAAGACCAACGCCCAGTTCGTCGGCAGCCCGTGGTCCTTCACGTATCCCCTCCACTTCGAGAACTACGCGATAGCCTGGTCCAGCGTGTCCAAATACATCTTCAACACCGTATTCGTCAGTCTCACTTCGATAGTCTTCACCTTCTTCCTGACGATCAACGCGGCATATTTCTTCGCGAGATTCAAGATGCCGGGATCCAGATTCCTCTGGTATTTCTTCCTGATACTCATGCTCATGCCGCACGTCGCGAGCCTGATACCGCTCTTCATACTGCTCAAGAACATGAGCCTGCTGAACACCTTCTGGGCTCTGATAATCGTCTATGTCGCGGGAGGACAGGTCGTCCAGATATACGTCCTCAGGAACTTCATCGAGGACATTCCGGGAGACCTCTTCGACGCCGCCGAAGTGGACGGCGCATCCCACTTCCAGCAGGTCTACAACATCGTCCTGCCAATGTCCGGAAGCATCCTCTCGACCCTCGGGATACTCCAGTTCATCGGGCTCTGGAACGACTACATACTGCCGCTGGTGATAATCCGCGACGACGACATGCTCACTCTCGCGGTCGGCCTCGTGCGCATGGATTCGGAATACATCAAGGAATGGGGCCATCTCATGGCCGGATACACCATCGCCAGCGTCCCCATGATACTGATTTTCATATTCACCATGAGAATGTTCGTCAAGGGCCTCTCCTCGGGCGCCGTGAAAGGATAGGGGAGGCAGGCAGGGTGCTGGTGGGCACAGGATGCTGTGAAAAACAACGGAGTGATCGCAATGAAGGTATTATTCAGTCTCCCGGTTCTGGCTGCTCTGTTCGTGTCCCTCTCCGGCTGCGTGTCGGTTGATTGGACGCACAGGGCCGTCCAGAAGGCCCGCGCGAAGGCAGTCGAGGAACTCAACCTCCTGAGCGACGCCGACAGGTTTGAGATAAAGTTCGGACAGCCGGAGATATACCGGCAGAAGCTATTGAACAGGAGCGACAGGGCGGATATCTCCAAGAACGACATCTGCCACACGTGGATAGTCTGGAGGCTGCCGGACAGCGCAGGCAAATGCGTCGTCGTCTCGGGGGTCTCGGAGGGCCGCATGGACGACTGGCGTCCCGAAAGGGTGCGTATCAGGGAGCTTTCCGACCTCGAATTCCCCCAGGACGAGTCCGAGGAGGAAGAGGGGGAGGAAGAATGAAGAGCATGACCGGCTACGGGCGTGCGGAGGGCGTATGCGGTCTTCTCTCATGTTCCGCCGAGATATCATCGGTCAACCGCAAGAACCTCGACGTCAAGATAAGTCTTCCCGAAAACCTGATGCGCCTCGAAATCCCCTTGCGCAGGCTTGTCGCCTCGAAACTCTCAAGGGGAATGATATCGGTGCGCATCTCGCTGAAGGATTCCGGCTCCCGGGGCGCCTCGTCGGGCCCCAATATGGCCGAACTCGAGAACTGCCACGCAAGGCTCGAGGCTTTGAGGCTGAAGCTGGAGATTAAATCCGAAATCAGCATCTCCGATCTGCTGCTCTCGCCAGCGGCGTTCGAGGATATCTCCGCGCCTGACTCGGAGGACTTCGACAGATGCGTCGTCTCGACGGCGTCGGCCGCTCTCGACAATCTCGACCAGATGCGCAGGACCGAGGGAGAGGCTCTCAGAAAGGATATTCTGGACAGGCTTGCCAAGCTGCCGCCTTTGATATCGGACATCCAGAAGCGCTGCGCCGATTCCGTCCCCAGAAGAAGGGATGTCCTTCTCTCGAGGCTGAACTCGATCGGCCTCGGACTGGACTTCGATGACGAGAGGCTGGCCAAGGAGCTTGCGATTTTCGCGGAGAAATGCGATGTGTCCGAGGAAATCACCAGGCTCGGAAGCCACTTCGCCCAGTTCGCGGAGGTCTCCATGTCGGACGAGGCCAACGGCAAGAATCTCGACTTCATCGCACAGGAGATGCAGCGCGAGATCGGAACCCTCTCCGCGAAGACCTCGTCGGCGGAGATATCCCCGCTGACGATCTCGTTCAAGTCGGAGCTGGAGAAGATCCGTGAGCAGGTGCAGAACGTCGAGTGACCCCGAGTATGCGGAATATGATTGGCTCGCTTGCTTTTTTCCAGGACCGGGCATAGATTACTTCCCTCAAATCCTCTAAATTCAAACAAGGAGAGGCGAAATGAAGAAGATGCTCCTGCTCGTCGCGGTCGCGGTCGTCGCGGTCGGCTCAATCTGCGGATGCTCCGTCATCGAGGACATGGGCAAGTCCCACCACGAGAGCCACGCAACGATAGCCGACCTGAAGGCTCCGATGGACAAGGTATCCGAGGCCGTCGCGGCCGCCCTGCCGAAAGTCGGCATGACCGCGAACAAGGTGATGGACACGGTCCTGGAGAAGGAATTCAAGGGCGACGACATCAACATAACGATGAAGAAGGTGGAGGACAAGCTGACGAAGATATACATCAGGCACGGATTGAACGGGGACACCGTGAAGGAAGCGGCTCTTCTTGCCGAGATCAAGAAGCAGCTCTGATCTCAGCTCCGTTATCTTGAAGGGCCGCAGTCGCGGCCCTTTTTTTTCCGCAACATGGGGCCGGAACCGATGAAATGCAGCAAATGCAGCGTCGAGGTGAAGGAGGGATGGAAGCTCTGTCCCCTTTGCGGCGGCGCCGAGTTCACCGCCGGGGATTCCTCCGGCGAGGTGCAAACCCCGGGTTTGCAGGAACAACCGCAGGAGCGCCCCGATTCGGCGGATGACAGGACCGCGATTCTTTCCAGGCCGGATTCTCCTGGGGGCGACGGACAGCAAGGCATCCCGAGAAAGATCATCGAGGAGAGATACGAGATCGGCGACATAATCGGCTCCGGTGGCTTCGCCATAGTCTAC
>CAZGJP010000246.1:0-1466 GCA_964526605.1 uncultured Lentisphaera sp. | reverse complement strand
GTCTACATGGGATTCGACATGCGGCTGGGCAGAAGACCCGTGGCGGTCAAGTGGCTGCTCAGGAAATTTATGGATTCCTCCACGACTGACGAGATAGTCAGGCGCTTTCAGAGGGAGTCGCTCATCATCGCCTCGTTGAACCACAGGAACATTGTCACCGTATACGACTGCAACTCGGACGAGGACGGCCACTACATCGTGATGGAATACGTCGAGGGAGGCTCGCTGAGGCAGCTTCTCGACACGAAGGGGCGGCTCCCATGCGAGGAGGCGGTGGAGATATTCCGGGGAATATGCCATGGCATATCCTTCGCCCACAAGAAGAACCTCGTGCACAGGGATCTCAAGCCGTCGAACGTGATGCTAGCCATGGAAGGCAATGCGGTGGTCCCGAAGATAGTGGACTTCGGCATAGCGAAGCAGGACCATGGCACGGAGATGGCGCTCACCACGGTCGGGATGGGCACTCCGCACTACGTGGCCCCCGAGCAGATGATCCACGCCGGGAACGTGAACCACACCGCCGACATATACTCGCTGGGGAAGATCCTATACGAGCTGATGAGCGGGGATTTTCCGATCACGATAGACCCCGAGAAGCTCGCCTACTGCGACGGCCTCGCGGAACTCGTCTTCAAGTGCGTGAAGCTGAACCCGGAGGAGAGGTATTTCAGCGCCGAGGAATTGCTACAGGATCTCGACGAACGCATCCGGGCCATGAAGAGCGGCAAGGGCGCGACGAAAATTTCCGAGGCTGCAAGAGATGTGGTGAAATGCCCGCTCTGCTCCAAGGACAACAGGCCGGAAGCCAAGTTTTGCGAGCACTGCGGGGGAGGGCTCTTCCTGCTATGTCCCGAATGCTCCTCCGAGCTCCCCCCGCGGAACGCCTTCTGCCAGTCTTGCGGGACGGATCTGAAGGCGTTCAACTCCGCCCGCGAACTTCTGGCACACATCGAGACGGAGTTCGACGCCGGTAATTGGAGCAAGGCATATGAATACGCCGCGTCCCTTCCGGAGAAGACGGCTCTTCCGGGAAAGGCGGGCAGGGTGCTTCTGCAGAACATCCTCGAGTTCAGGGAGCACTCCGGGAGGATGGCCGAGGACGAGAAGTCCTGGCGGAGCGCGGTCGAAAGCGCCGAGACTCTCGAGGAGAAGGGCGGAAAGCCGGGGTTGATAGTCGAATGCTTTAGGAAATACCAGGAGAGATTTCCAGCCGGCATCCACTCGAGGGAGGCGGACAAGAAGATCAGCGCCTTCCGCAGGAAAAGCTATGCCGGCCCTTCCCCGTCTGAAAAGTGGAGCCTGCCGGGCATGGACATGACCATGCTTCCCATCGAGCCTGGAACCTTCGTCATGGGCTCTCCTTCCGGCGTTCTCGGCCTTGGTGGGGAACGTGGCAGGAAGTCCAACGAGGGCCCCCAGAGGAACGTGGAGATCGCCTACAAGTTCTGGATGGCAGACACACC
>CAZGJP010000245.1:4108-4404 GCA_964526605.1 uncultured Lentisphaera sp. | reverse complement strand
GACTTTATTGCAGACGGAAGCATTTACAGGCAGATCGAACGCGTGAAGAGGATACGCCTCAACACGAGCAGCTGCCAGGTCTACATGGGATTCAAGAAGGGCGAGTCGTTTCCGTTCATCGGCGACCTGCTCTTCTGCTCGGAGGAGCCAAGATACAGTCCCGAAAGCATTTTGAAGCCTGACAGCACGAGCCGGACATTCTCGGTTTACTACCCCGAGATAAGGCCCGGCGGCGACGACTACACCGTGGTCGCCTCGATGAATTCCAGATACGAGGACTGGGCGTCGCTGACACC
>CAZGJP010000245.1:0-4098 GCA_964526605.1 uncultured Lentisphaera sp. | reverse complement strand
TGGTCTTGGGGTAGGTTTCAACCGTTTTATTAAAGGCGGGGTAAAAAAACATGGTTGTAATGGGGGTGGTTGGGCTGGAGAATTTCATTCCCGGCGCAAGGGAAAAGCTCGACCACATCGAATCGGCGACTCCACTGACATTCAAACGATACACACTGCACGGGGGAGGCTCGTCGTTCGGGACGAAGTTCGAGGGGCTGGAGCCGAGCATGAAACTCTGCGAGCATCTGCCGGGGCTCTTCCATGCCGGCTCGGTGGGCATCATCATGTCGGGCTGGCTCGGAGCGGCCAACTACGGAGTCATAGTCGCAAACAACGTGGAGAAGTATATCGAGGCGAAGGGCTAAGGGCCAAGGGCGAAGACTTGTCCGCCATTTGTTTTTCACAAGGAGGCAACGCAGGAAAGAAAGTGAGAATTAGCCTGGATATTTCATTTGATATACGATTTAGGTTGAAAATTCTTTCTTCGCTTCATTTCCTCCTTGCAGGGGATAGGTGTGGAAAAACGGACGGCGGGCCGCCGTCCCTCCCACGGGGAGAAACGGAGAAGGAGAGAGGGGAATATGGCGGACGACGGAATCAGTAATGAAAAAAAGGAGTTTAGATCAATGAAGAGACGTGATCTAATGTTTGCCAGCGGGATAGTGCTTGTCTTCATTCTCGGCGTGATCTGCGGAGTGCATTTCGCCTCGACGATGCGGACGCTGAGGCTTATAGAGCGGACGGAGATACGGGACAACTGCACCGACATCAGGCGTTCATTGTTCCATCTTGAACTTCTGCGCAAGCAGGACTATCCGAAGCTGGGAGAGAGTCTGGAATGGGATCTCGACGAATCGCTTCTTGCCCTTAACCAATACATGGATGGCGATCCCGGGCTGTCCAAGTTCGACGAGTATTCCATGGACTCCCTGGCGATGGCGGATTCGCACAGGAAGATATATCCTCGCGTCACGAAGGCGCAAAACACGGACAAGATCGTGGCGGCAATTCTCTCAAATCCACTGATAAGGAAAATCCGGGAGGCCAGATGAAGATGAAATGTCGCGCGATAGTGGTCGAAGCCATTGGGAGGGCATCCGTGAGGGAAGTCGAGATCCCTTCTCCGCAGGATGGGGAGATGCTTGTTGAAACCCATTTCTCGTGCATAAGTCCCGGCACCGAGCTGCGCGTATTCGCCGGGAAAGAACAGGGCTCAACTAACCACCCGTTCGTCCCGGGCTACGCCCTGGTGGGGAGGATATCCGAATCTGCCGGCTCCGCCGGTCCCGAAGCCGGCCAAAGGGTCTTCTGTTCCGGGACGCAGAGGCTTTCCGGCGCGGGAAGACTATGGGGCGGACATATTTCCCATGCGGTGGTGAGCGCAAAGGACGCGGTGCTTGTTCCGGAGAATGTCCGGTCCGAGGACGCCGTTCTCGCCGCGCTCGGAGCGATAGCCCACCATGGAGTCAGGACGTCCTCCGCCCGGGCAGGCGAGACGGCGGCGGTGGTCGGACTCGGGGCTCTCGGACAGCTCTCTTCCCGGATTCTCAAGGCGAAGGGAGTTCTGGTTCATGCCTGCGACCTTTCCGAGGCCCGCGTGGCGACTGCGAAAATCGCAGGAGTCAGTGCGGTGTGCTCCGCCCCGGGGATAGGAAAGTCAATGAAGGCGTTGCTTCCAGGAGGGGCGGATCTTGTCTTCGACGTCACCGGAGCGAGGGCGGTGATTCCCGACGCGATGGGGCTTACGAGGGAGCTTCCCTGGACTGACGAAGAGATTCCCGGCTCCAGATACGTGATACAGGGAAGCTACGCTGGCGACTTTTCGATACCCTACACGGAGGCGTTCTTCCGGGAGCTCAGTTTTCTGATTCCGAGGAACTGCCAGAAGCAGGACAAGGAGTCCTTCATCGGGATGCTTTCGGACGGGAGCGTGTCGGCCGCCGGGTTGATCGGGGAATTCCGCAGTCCGGAGCGGATACAGGAATGCTACGAGGATCTGGGATCTCCCGGATGCGAAGCCCTGACATACGCGATCCGATGGAGTTGATCCGCTAAATTTTGCTACCTATAAACGCAAAATTTAGGCCAACGTGCCCGGTTCAAGGGCGCCAGTATGATTCGACGGCCCTCTTGGTAATTTCCACATATTTGCGGCCGCGCTCATGATCGCCGAAAATCGTCCCAACCTCCCGCTGCGCAATTTCAAATATACAGCCACTCGCCGCCTCGCAGACTCCCTTGAAATACGCCATGAGCGGCTCTTCTTTGATCGGCCCTTCACATGTGACGAACTCTGCGCGCGGCTTGCTGTAATAGACGATCCGGCTACCGCGCAGGTATTCGCCAACTCGCGCCTCATCATTGAACGGCGAGACGGATAGTTTGCGCAACTTGTGCCATTTCGACAGGTATTCCGGCCATATTGCGTCAACGCGCTCGCAGCAGCCATAGGACAGCAGGCCGAATCGGTCGACTAGGCGTTGTTGGTAGGGGAAGACAAATTCCCCGAACGCATCGGCGGAAATGGCTGTGGTCTCCTGCGATTCGAGGAAGCCCCAGCACTCGGTAGTTTTGGTCACTTTGTCGGAGGGCAGTTCGTTGTTGAAAGCAAAGGATTCTTGGGCCAGAGGACTTAAGCCATTCGTCGGCAGGAGCAACCGCTCCTCCTCAAGAAAATCATAGTAGCGCTCATAAACCCGCGTAGCCATCTCCATGGCCTCGTGAACCGCATCCGGGCAGTCGAACATTGCGATGTAGTATGCCTCCATGCCCATCAGGTGCACCAGCGGATTTGTTATAGCGCCCGGCAGGCTGCCCATGACCATGCGGATCGGCAGTATGTCGCCGAAGTGTTCCTCGAGCAACGCGCGTCTGCGCGCCGTGGCATCCCGGTCAACGCCGAACGATCCTCCGCGCAGCTTGTCAATCTCCAATGCAAGATCGTTGATGACAGGATCAATGTGAAATCCCTGCGGATTTGCGCCATCTGCCCGGGTGATCCGCGGAGCGATTCCAAATGGTTGGACACGTGTGCTCCAGGAGATGTCGAAAGTCGGAGATATCGGCGTATCGTCGTCGAACAATTCGCGTCCGGCAATAGTGGAGAGGAATGTGGCCTCGATCCTCCTTGCCTCTTCACCTTCACATTGCAGGCGCGGAGTGATGATCTCGTGACGAAAATTGGAGAATAGCAAGCGGACGGGCGGGGATTCCCGCCGTCCGACGGCTTGCGCCCGCCATTTTTGCAGAACGATGTCATTCCGTGGAGAATTTGCGTGCTCGAGCTGGAGTTTTGCCAGGGACCTCAGAATTCCACGGTCCTTCGACGAAACGCATTCCATAAACACCTCTTTAGATTTGAGATTTCAGATGTGAAATTCAAGATGTTACATCCTGCTCCTAATCGCCGAAGCAGCTTCGGTGGCGGACTTCGCTCCCGCGATTCTCGCCGATGCATCTTTGTCCCTGAAGACTCTGCCGATTTTCGCAAGAGTTTTGAGATGAGCGCTTGGGGATGCGCTTTTGGGATTGAGCAATGCGAGGATGATTCTAGCCTCCATCTTGTTTCCCGGCAGGAGGAATGGTTTTGACGACATCGCAACCATGAGCACGGGGGCGGAGACTCTTTCGCAGTGGGCGTGTAGGAGGACGATGTTGTCGCGGAGTTTCACCGGATATGATCTTCCGCAGGCCAGAAGCAGATTGGAAGCTTCGTCGGTCAATTCGACTCTTCCGGGAACGCAATCCCTCAGCATCTTAGGCACCACCGCGTCCAGTCCATATGCCTCGCCAAGTTCCGATGCGGCGATTTCGACGAAGTCCTCGTAGTCGCCCGCCGGCGTAGCCAATTCGAGGTCTTCGTCGGCCTGCGGCATTCTCGGATATTGCAGGAGCAGGTTGTTATGCGGAAAGCTCTCCACCAGATTTTCCGAGATCCTGTCCAATGTGGGCGACCATATCGCGCTAGTCCTGCGCTCGGAGAGGACAAGGATCATGTCGTCCGGCCCGACCTGTGCCATTAGTTTAGTCCTGGCCTCGGACATCGTGTCGGACACAACGTAGGAAACGGGGATTGTTGGTTTTGCCGAAACAAGCATCTTCCTGAAGATGCCATAA
>CAZGJP010000244.1:0-4410 GCA_964526605.1 uncultured Lentisphaera sp. | reverse complement strand
ACTGATCTCCGAGAAGGCAAGATCCCGCGAAAAAGGCTGGGAGTCCGACACCGGCGTCAGAAGGCTCCTATTCAAGCTCGACATCCTCCAGATGCGGGCCCTCCACGAAGCGGGGAATACGGACGGAGCCGCGAAATTCGCGGAACGCCTCAAAGAAAGCGATCTCCACGAATTCATCCCCGTCGAACACGACAGGCGGGCCTTCGAAAAACTGCTCGACGAAATAGCCGCCGGAAGCAAAAGACAATGAAGTATCTTGTCAGGCAACTTCATAATCATCGGCATTTGTGCTTATCCGTTGGAGCAGGAGGTGGAATGGGGAAAAAACTATCAGGGATCATCGTGGGAGTCTTCCTTGCCTTGGCTTCATCCGCTACCGCCGATGGCGATGTGGGCCGGAGCGCCGGAATCCCCTTCCCGGAACATCTTAAGCGGTCCGAATGGGAACTGATCTGGCATGACGATTTCCTCGGCGAGCAGATTGACGGGACGAAATGGAGGCATTGTCCGGAGTGGGACCGATGCGAGGGACAATGCAAGTGGTCTGAACAGGATGCCTATGTGGATGGCAAGGGCAATCTCATGCTCCGTATCCGCAAGAGAGACGGGCGCATTTTTTCGGGCGCCGTCCGAACCAAAGGTCTGTTCGAGAAGAAATTCGGCTATTTCGAGATCCGCTGCAAAATGCCCCCGATAAAGGGTGGCTGGTGTGCGTTCTGGATGATGCCAGCCGCAGGGAGTCCAGTGGGCGACGAAGGTAGAGACGGAACCGAAATTGATGTCTTCGAGTCAATTGATTCGGAAAATGGCAATGGCAACCATGCACTCCACTGGGACGGATATGGGAAAGATCTCAAATCACAAGTCCACCGGGTGGAGAACAGGCCGGACCTCTACGGGGGATACCACAGTTTCGCGGTTCTCTGGAATGAGAAGGAATACGTCTTTTACATTGACGACAAGGAAAGCTGGCGTAGCTCCGCCGGTGGAGTGATGCAGGTGCCGGCATACATGAAGATTACGATGGAGGCGGCAAAATGGGCTGGCGACATCCACAAGGATGAGCTCCCCAAGTTCATGCTCGTGGACTACGTCCGTGTCTATAGTCTAAAAGAAACGCCCAATATGGAATCCAACGGGGCCGATGCAGGCGACCCGCAACGGCCCGCACTCGATCTGTAGAACCGGAAATTGAGAGAGGCTGTCCTTCGTCGTCTTTCGTGTTGGGAGCCGATTTCGTGCGAATTTCGCAAGTCGGATTGGGAGCGCCTTGTGGGTTTTTCCCTGCTATTGGACTTTCATCATTTTCTTCGGGGACTTGCCGTGGTGGTTCTTGAAGGCCCTCGAGAAGTTGTGGATGTTGCGGAATCCGAGGCGTTCGGCGGTTTCCGACACGTTGAGCCCCTCGTAGCATATCAATTCCTGGGCTCTGCGCATCAGGGCCTTCCTGTGGAGCGCTGCGGGGCTTGTCCCGTGCATTTTCCTGAACAGCCTTCTGAAATGGGAGACGCTCATGCCGGCCTGTCTTGCGAATTTAGCAGCCGAGAACCGTGCGCTCTCCTCCCCGCAGATGAGCTTGAACGCGTCGTTGAGCTTCGCCGCGTGTATGCCTTCATCGCTCCTTCTCTCCAAGGTCTTGGCGATGTT
This sequence comes from uncultured Lentisphaera sp., assembly GCA_964526605.1. GTDB lineage: Bacteria > Verrucomicrobiota > Lentisphaeria > Victivallales > GWF2-50-93 > DYMC01. The sequence continues at coordinate 2,763 of CAZGJP010000244.1, read as the reverse complement.
CGCCAGGAGTCTCAGCATCATGGCGGAAAGTTCTAGCGCAGCCGAGGCTCCGGAATACCTGTGGAGCGCGCATATCTCCCGTGCCAGCGGAATTATCCCGGCCTTGTCCCCGGAGACTATTTTGCCAGAAAGCTTGGAGAAAAGCGGATCCTTCGTCTTCGCACCCATGCGCCCGATGAAAGGGGCCGTGTCGGTGAATCCAGCGGGGATGTGGGCGTCCCACAGGCCCCGCCCCGGATCGAAGACGAGGTCGAAGTGTATGTAGGCAAGGTGCATGCGCGGCCCCGTGCCGCTCATCGAGTGCGCCACGTCCGGCGGAATCCACACGATGTCGCCATCGTGCACGGGGAAGAACCTCTTCTCGCCCACGGAGAAGACACCGTCGCCGGAGATTATGCACACGAGCAGATGATCGAGAAGCCTCCTCTCCCCGAGGCTCCATCTGTCACGCCGGACATCCCCGCTCTGGCGGACGTATGGGCGCAGGGACATCATCCTGCGCAACGTGGCCGCGTCGGGCTTGGCTACAGTCAGGTCTCCGGGGAGTTCCATGGCGCTTATGAGCGTTTATGATAAAAAATAATCGCACATGAGAAGGAAATCAAGTGCTAGATGGAATATATTTACAAAAATAAATTGCACTAATATGCTAAAAAATCCGGTATTGACCGGATAGGAGGGATCCGATGAGAAAGCCCGATTTCAACAACCTGCTCGCGGTGCTGGCGAGGGAGAAGCCCCCGCGCCCGACATTGTTCGAATTCTTTCTCAACGACAGGTTGCACAGGCGGCTTGGAGGTGCGGACGAGCCGGACTACGAGGTGGTGAAGATGAAGGCGTTCGAGACTGCGGGATACGACTATGTGACCGTTCTCGGCGGCCTCAAGTTCCCCGGTGGAGAGCAGCACAGGGAGAAGTCGGTGTCTCTCAACGAGGGAGCGCTCATATCCGACAGGAGCTCTTTCGACGCCTATCCCTGGCCCAGGCCGGAGGATGCTGACTACAGCGTATATGACAAGGTCTCGAGGCATCTTCCTGCGGGGATGAAGATCGTCGGCTACGGTCCGGGTGGAGTCCTGGAGAATGTGATCAAGATATGCGGCTACGACAATCTCTGCTTCATGCTTGCCGACGATCCTGGTCTTGCTGGCGACGTTTTCGATGCGGTCGGGTCGAGGCTTGTCCGGCACTACGAGGTGCTGGGGGGATTCGGGAAGATTGGCGCGATGATATCGAACGACGACTGGGGTTTCAAGACGCAGACCATGCTTTCTCCGGACGACATGCGCAGGCATGTCCTGCCCTGGCACAAGAGGATAGTGGAAGCCATACACAAGTCGGGGCGCCCTGCGATACTCCATTCATGCGGCAAGCTTGACGAGATCATGGAGGACATAATTTTGGATCTGAAATATGACGCCAAGCATTCCTACGAGGACGCGATATGTCCTGTCGAGGAGGCATATCGGAGATGGGGAGGGAGGATAGCGATACTTGGCGGCATTGACGTTGATTTCCTTTGCAGGAGCTCGGAGGATGACATAAAGGCCCGTTGCAGGGGGATGCTCCAGCTTGCGTCGGGAAGGGGCGGATACGGGCTTGGTTCCGGGAACAGCATCCCCGACTATGTCCCGGACGAGAAGTATCTGGCCATGGTATCGGTGGTCCGGGAGTAGGGGATAAAAAAAAGGCGCCTTCCGGCGCCTTTTGAAAAGATACTTTCGATCCGTTCAGAAGGAGATGTCTTCCACTCCGAAGTCGTCGTCCTTGATGTCAATGAAGACCCAGCCTGTGACAAAGTCGGCTATTTCGACGGGGTGCAGTTCGAATGTGAACTCGACGAGCCCCACGCCCGCTTCAACTCCGAGGGACCAGAAATCTCTGGCGCCATCGTAGAACTTGTAGACGTTTTCCCTAGGCGAGGGGGTTCCGGTCGAGTAGTAGTAGAAATCCTTCACGCTGCCGACGGAGCTTTCGCGTTGGCTGTGTTCGGCGGAGATCAGCGCGAAGCTGGTGTCCCATCCGGACTCGAGCCCGGCGCCATACTGCCTGTTTATCTGCTTCACGAGGGCGGCATCCACTCCGACTCCGGCGCCGAAGGCGAAGTCTCTGGTGGCGAAGACCTTCAGCCTGGCGGTGGGGCCGAAGCCGAGTGTCATGGAGAATACGTCCACGGCGTCTATGATTCTGTGCGGGACGTAGAAGACTATTCCCTCATAGACGGAATCCGCCGCGTGCGTGCTTGCTCCAGCGGTCAAAATGAAAGCCGCCGCTATGATGGCGCCGATTTTCTTCATGATGCTCTCCCCTTGGTTCTTTTTGAAATTTGGTTTCAATTTTAGGAAATTAAGTACTAAATCTATTGCCTGCTGGAAAAAAATCAAACGAATTTCAAAAATAATTTTCCCTGGATGGGCCGCGAGACACCAATGGTGCATGATTCCCGGTCTTTACGCGAAGAGCTCCTTGGGGCGCCTCTTTGCGTGTCCTGGGGAGGGGCGGTGGCTCGCGGTCCGCAGAGTCATGGAAGTTTCCATCTGGTTCTAAAAATCCAAGGAGGATGTTGAAAGGACGATGGTGTGGTGTATATTTGCGGCCTTCCCGGGATGTAGCGCAGTCTGGTTAGCGCGTCCCGAGCACGCCGCCAGGGCGGGTCTCGGGAAGGTCGCGAGACAGACGTGTGTGTCCGGCGGATGTTTTATGTTATTCGGGATGTAGCGCAGTCTGGTTAGCGCGTCCCGAGCACGCCGCCAGGGCGGGTCT
>CAZGJP010000243.1:0-4434 GCA_964526605.1 uncultured Lentisphaera sp. | reverse complement strand
GGGGCAATTTAGAATTGCGGTTTTGGTGTTGGCGGCTATACGGGTGTTGTTGTTAATTAACATATTGGCCCGGGGGGGGGGGGGGTTGTTAACCTTGTAGGTGTTTATTCCCCAGCTGTAGTTTGCATAGGCGAAGTCTCTGGTGCGTATCACCGGGCCGTATTCGCTTTCCACGAGGAGATGATCCCGCCATTTCGAAACTTGGCCTTTCATCGCGATCTCGCGGAGGCTGCATCCCTTGAGCCCGGCCGGGACTTTCGCTCCGGCGTAGTCGCAGATCGTCGGAACTAGATCGAGCCCGTTGCAGATTATGTTCTCTCCGTTCGCAGCGCCGGCGGCTTCGGTGTCCGGGTCGGCGATGATGAACGGAACCCTCACCGCCTCCTCGTAGGGAATCTCCTTGTGTTCGAGCTTGTGCGCTCCGTCGTTGTCCCCGTGGTCGCTGGTGAAAATGACGACAGTGCTGTCGCGGAGGCCGGATTTGTCGAGCGCACCGAGGACTTTCCCGATCAGGGCATCCACCTGTTCGGTGAGGCGCGCATAAGCCCATCTGTGACGGCGCCATTCCCTCTCCCCCCATTTGTTCCTGGCGGAGAGCTTGAACTTGCGGTTGTTCAGCAGTTCGCCCTCGACGACTTCCGGCTCGTCTTCCTGCGGCATGTGATTTTCCGGCAGTGGCGGACAATGTTTTCCGAAAAATTCGTCGTCGGAGACCCCGGGAGGATTCTTCGCCGCCTCGTCCACGGACTTGTTCTCCATGATGCATTTGTTCTTGAGCATGAGGTCGATGCCGGTGTCGGCGAACTCCTTCAGCGCCATGTGGCAGATGTCGTGAGGATTTATGAAGGATGCAGCGAGGAAGAACGGCTTGTCATGCTTTTTCAGGAGAAATTCGGAGCATGCGTCGGCAAGCTCTTCGCGCTCGTCGCCGCAGATGTAATCGAAGCCCAGCTGCGTCGCGCGGGTCTTTGCGGGGAAGTGTTCCTTGCCAGCGAAGGCCGCTTCGTATCCCGCCGCCCCGAGCAGGTGCCCGAGACCAGACTTGAGAATGTCGGCCGGAATCTCCTTTCCGCTCCAGAAATTGGATTTCATTCCGATCTCGCTCGGATAGCGTCCGGTGAAGAGGCTGAAACGGGCGGGGACGCAGACCGGATTGGTGCAGAACGCCAGTTCGCACCTCACTCCACGCGCGGCGATCGAGTCCATCGCCGGGGTCTTCAGCCATCTGTTTCCGGCGCAACTCATCATCGAGGCGGACTGCTGGTCCGTCATGATGAACAAGATATTTTTCCTTTCACCTTTCATCTGGTCCTCCTGCCTACTGAACGAATCGGTTCTGAATATAGCGCACAGATGCGGCATTGTCCATGTCCAATCCTCGCGTCCCTCTTTGAATTTGCGGGAGGAGCCGAACACGCTTCGTCCCTTCTTCAAGGCATCCGGGATCATGCCAAGCGGATCATTTCAGGAAGAGTATGACCAGAAGCTGGGCGTAGATGATGCGCAGGAACATGGTGAGCGCGTAGACTGTAGTGAAGCTGAAGGCGGGGGCTTCCGACCCGCATAGCTTCTCCGAGAACGAAAGGGCTGGCGGATCGGTCATGGAACCCGAGAGCAGGCCGCAGACGCAGAAGAAATCCAGCTTCATGAATTTCATGGCGACAAACCCAAACACGAAGATGGGAAGGAAGGTTATCGCCGCTCCGAACAGCATCCACTGGAGCCCCTCGCCTCCCAGCATGCTTTCGGCGAATCGGCCTCCCGAGCGCAACCCCACGCATGCGAGGAAAATCGTTATCCCAAGTTCGCGCAGGGCGAGATTCGCTGGCATGGGAAACTTCCATGCCAGCTTTCCTGTCCTGCCAAGACGTCCGAGGACTAGAGCCACGAGCAGAGGACCTCCGGCGGAACCAAGCCTCAGCGGAACGGGCACTCCGGGCATCTTCAGCGATATCATGCCTAGCAGTATCCCGGCCAGTATCCCGAGACAGAGCGCCAGGATGTCTGTCCTTCCGTCCGCATCGACGGACCGCTTCGGGTCCTCGCCCACATTTCCCGGACGCTCCCCTTCCCTCTCCCTTCCAATGTCTATCCTGAAAATCCAATTCAGCACGAGGATCGCGGTTATTATTCCGAATATGCCGAACGGATATGTGACCGCGTATGCGAGACCGCAGATGTCGCTCCGCGCCGGCTCTCCGCCATCGGCCTGCGATATGAGTTGCTGGGCCGCGCCAAGTCCTGGAGTGTTGGTGACCGCGCCCGACATGGCTCCCGCCATTTTCGCCACATCGGTCCCGGTGGATAGAAGAAGGATGGCGGCGACAGCGAAGCCTGACGATACGACCAGGGCGGCAAGGACGTTCAGCCTCAGCCCCTTTTTTTTGAATGACGAGAAGAATTGCGGACCTATCTGGATGCCGATGGTGTAGACGAAGACGGCGAGGCCGGCATCGCGGAGAAAGTCCATGAGATGGGGATCGAGCATGAAGCCGAAGTGCCCGAGGGCGAGAGAGGCGAAGAGGACACCTCCGGCGCCTATCGAGACGCCTCGGACGCAAATCCTTCCGAGAAGGACACCAATCGCGCCGGCAAGAGCGAGAAGCGCGATGGTCGAGGGGACCGAAGATAACGTGGCGAAACAGGACGGAATGTTCATTTGCCACCGATGTGTGTTTGTTCGATCCTCATGATGCCGAGCCGCTAAAGATAGTTATGCATGTAAAAAAAACAAACCCCGCATCATTGCGGGGCCCGTTTTTAACGTTCGACTAGAACGCCGGTTACTTCTTCTTCTTCGCAACTTTCTTCTTCGCCGGTGCCTTCTTCGCCGCCTTCTTCACTGCTTTCTTCTTCGTCGCCATCTTCCACCTCCATGGTTGGAATTTGTTGTCGTTACACACGGCTTAATGTTTTTAAATATCGCTGTTTAAAAAAAAATGTCAATGCGGAAAACAAAGAAATATCAAAGATTTTTTAAAAAAACTTTCGCGGAGCCCCGGACTGAATTGCCAATTACAACTTCTCTGCAATGTATAAGCTCTTCAATACCAATTATTTGCTCTTTTGCGTCAAGTCGTAAAATTTCATGATTCCGCCAGATTCCAGGCAGCAATCCGGAACTCGGGGGTGGTGTGATCCATCCGTCTCCAGTTTTCGCGAAGACGCTGGAGATCGCGCCCTCCGTGACTTCGCCTCTTTCGTTTGCGAATATAACCTCATCGTATCCAGCGATTTGCGCCTTTCCAAATTCATCGTCGTAGAGTCTTCTCATGCTTGTCTTGTGCCTCAGCATGATGTCGGCGGAACTGGTTCTTTTGTCCGAGATCAGCGCCGTGAGCTTCCGTTTTCCCCAGCCCTTTGCGGCGAGTCCGCTCCATTTGGCGCGAGGCGTTCCCTTTTCGTCGACGGATATTCTCGCTCTGGCCAGAGGGGGCAGACGGCGAGAGAGGCGGGAGAGAGCGGCCTCGATTCTCCTTCTGTCGAAGCTGCGCAGGAAATACTTCTGCGACTTCTCCATCCTGTCGAGATGCTCGTCGAGCCAGAGATAGCCCCTGCCTCTTTCAAATAGCATCGTCTCGAATATTTCGAAGTCTCCGTCCACCGATTTCAGAAACGACGATTTGAGTTCGGCCTCATGCATTTCGGATTCCGCCGACGAGTCTGCGACTATTCCGCCGCCGACGCCGGCGACGAGCACTCCCTTTCCTATCGTCGCGGTTCTTATGGCCACGTTGAAGGAGAAGTCGCCTCCTGGCCTGATGCATCCGATGGAGCCGGTGTAGATGCCCCTCGGGCTTTTCTCCACCGATTTGATTATCTGCATGGTCCTGACTTTCGGCGCGCCGGTTATGGATGCTGGCGGGAAGAGCGCTTTGAATGTTTCAAACAGGGAACATCTTTCGCGGAGCCTGCCCCGCACCTCGCTGACCATCTGGTGCACGCTTGGGGTCGTGAGCACCTTGAAGAGTTCGGTGGTCTTCACTGTTCCGGCCTCGCATATCCTGCCAAGATCGTTGCGGACCATGTCCGTTATCATCAGGTTCTCGGCCCTGTTCTTGGGATCCAGCGAGAGACTCCTCGCGGCGGAGATGTCGCCGTCGAAATCCGGCATCCTTCCCGCCGTCCCCTTCATCGGGATCGAGACGATGCATCTTCCCCTGCGTTCGACGAAGAGCTCCGGAGAGAGGCTTGCGATCTTGATGCTTCCGGTGTTGACGAACGCCCCGTGCGCCGGGCGATGATGCCTGAAGAGGTTGAGGAAGAACGCCTCCGCGTCGTCCGGAGCGGAGCATGATATCCTGAAAGTGAAGTTGACCTGATACGTGTCCCCGTCCGAGATCAGCCTCTTTATCTTCGATATCGCGGAGCGGTATTCCCGCGGGGAAACATCCTTCACCACTTCAAGGCTCGAAGGTTTGCTGCGAGGAAGGT
>CAZGJP010000242.1:0-4438 GCA_964526605.1 uncultured Lentisphaera sp. | reverse complement strand
TCAGGGATTAGACCAACTTCGAGATCCTTCTATGGACCTTGTGCATTATCTGCTACCTGAAAAATAACCATTCCTGATGCACTTGATTTATTATGTTGTCTGGAAATTCCTGAACCGACATGGACGGCAACTCGAGTTTGTCGATCAGATCGTGCCCGAAACGTCGTTTTCTGCTTTCGGGATTCGGATATCTTTCCGCGAGAAATTTCCTGAAACCAGCCTTGCACGTCTGGCAGTGGCATGCAAATTGATTGCCCCAGGAGAAACCATCGAGGTGGAGGAGATCTGCGCCTAGACTGGAGATTGCAAGCTTAACCAGTTTTTCGACTTGCTGGATGTAGCCATCCTGATTGGGGCATATTCTGTGCCTGAAATCGTGGTCGTAGTATCTATCGGACTCGCCATTATGATTTCTCTGTATCCATGTGGAGCTGACAGGGTTTTGACTCGCATAAGTCTCGTCGGCTATGTTGTCGAAACGGATGTAGACACCGACTTTAAGACCATGCCTGTGGGCTTCGGCAATATATCGGCGAGTCATTTCAATCTCGTTTTTCTCCACGTCAGAGCCAAAGCACTTGTGGAAGTGCGTTATTACCAGACTTACACCCAGCTTCTTGGCGTAGGCTAAATTCTCAGAGGAATGCTCGTCCCTGAATATGTTGGCTTCTTCCACTCTGGCAAAACCGGAGCGTATCCTGAAACTCAAAGGCTCCCAATTGCCCACGATCACAATCCCACTATCCATCCATTTCGGATGTCCTTGACTTTTTTTTGATTTCATAGCCATTCCATGTTTTCAAATTATGAGCCGGGCTGTTCTCCCTTGGCGGATTCGTTTTGTCGGAAGCGAAACACGGTTCTCCTCCCTTTCCCATAATATTGTTTTGCATGCCATGCTTTTAAACTTGTCTTAAGACAAATATTGTATGTAAAAAATCAGCATTGAAAAGCATACAAAATTGCCATTTGCAGTAATTGCAGGTGGCAGACGCTGGCTGTATATTTGTGGGAAAGAAGCAAAGACAAAACGTATTGGGATAGAAAATGCCTGAGTTCGTAGCAAAGGCCTTGGAGCTTAAAGACGGATCCTGCATGGACATCATGCACATCCCCGGCGGGGATAAAGAAGGATCAAGCGCGATAAAGAGTTTCTACAGTTCGTGGGGAAGGGAATGGCGTCAGTATATATTCGATGCCGCAGATGGTAAGTTCAATGATCTCTGCGAGGATCATTTCGTCCTCGGCCTTGTTGATGGGAAGGCGCTGGGAGGGATGTGGTTCGCCGGCAGCCCTAGGAACAAGCTCGCGGTGGTAACCTTCGGGCATGTCTACACTCTTACAGAAGCGAGGGGCAGAGGCATATCCAGCGTCATGATGTCGCATGTGTGCAGATATTTCAAGGAGCACGTGCGGGGCAAGGCCATTTATCTTGCCACAGGATGGACTGGGGTTGCCCGGAAGATATACGACAAGCTTGGGTTCTCGGCCCTTTCAAGCAACAGCATAATCATGCGATGGACCACGGATGGGCTGGACGGGACGGAATTTGAGCGAAAGTATTTCGAGCCGGGGCATGCCAGCAGGATACGGGATGCGAACATAGGGGACTGCGGAAACTACGAGGCGCTTTTCAATTGCGCGAATATTCCATTTATAGTGGACTACTCGGGAAGATGTTTCCGAAACAGTGGATTTGAGTCGGGATATCTGGGCTATCTATGTTCGGGAAACTATTCCGGGCTGAAAATGCTGGAGACGACTGACAGCGGGGCGGTTGTCGGTGCATCCATGTTGCGAACCCCCTCCGGAAAATGGACAGGGCATGTTGGCGATCTTGAATTCTGCATCAACTATTCCTACTGGGACAAGGCTGCCGAGCTACTTGACTCATCGCTGGCATCGGTTTCCCCCGACATAAAGATCATAAGATCGTTTTCGGCCGGAAATGACGATCCCAAAGGGCGGATCCTGTCCGAACTTGGCTTCCGCGTCGTGTCCGACGAACCTGGAATGATGTCGGATCCGGACTCCGGCGGGTTCTACAGCTTGTGCACGTGGCGGATGGACATAGGTGGATGACATGGCCCCCTCCAGATATTCGACGATGATGCATGATCACTTCGTCTCACGAGTGCGGCGCATCATGCGCGAACGCGATGATCTTCTCGGCCAAATATGCTCGAACGCGGCAGCGGAAGAATACATCGGATCCGTCAGGGCCAAGTTGTCGAAGATCTTCTCCCCTCCTTCCGAACGCACCTCACTGAATGCGGAATTCGTGTCCGACAAGAAGCTTGATGGCTGCATCCTCGAGAGGGTCCACTTCGAAAGCCGTCCCGGCTTCCCGGTCACATGCAATGTGTTCAGGCCTGATGGACCGGGGCGCCACCCTTGCGCACTGATTCTCTGCGGGCACAGCAACAATGGCAAGGCATATTCCAACTACCAGAAAATGGCTTTCTCGCTCGCAAGGAAAGGATTTGTCTCGATGATTGCGGATCCCATAGAACAAGGAGAAAGAAGACAATTTGCCTCGATGGAATACCAAGGCGCTAGCTACGACCTCTGCGCATGGCACAATCGAATAGGAATGGAGCTCTCCCTTGTTGGAGAGTTTCTTGGAACATGGATGCTGTGGGATGCAATCAGGTCACTGGACTATCTTTTGTCGCGCAACGACGTGGACGACAGACATATAGGCGTTGCTGGATGCTCTGGCGGAGGGACGATGACATCATATTTGGCCGCGATCGATCCACGTCCGACAATGTTCGCTCCTGTGTGCTACCTGTCCTCGTTCCTATCGAACCTTGAGAGGCAGGTCGCCTCCGACATTGAACAGAGTCCTCCTGGGATTCTGGAGGCTGGCTTGGATCAGGCCGATTTCTTCATTGCAGGAGCGCCCCGCCATCTTCTAATACTTGCGGAAAAAAATGACTTCTTCGATTTGAAGGCCACGGAAAAGACATACCTGGAACTGAAGAAAATATACTCCCTGGTAGGAGCAGGCGCTTCGGTCAATATGTCGGTCGGACATCTCGGGCACGGGTTGCACAGACACGCACGGGAGAGCATATCCAGGTTTTTCATTGAAAATGCGGGATTGATTGTCGACGCCTCGGAGCCTGAATTTGATCCTCTTTCGGAGGAGGATTGCAATGTGCTTGAGTGCGGCGGAAGGCATATTCCCGGAAGGAAAAACATCCTTATTCTTTCAGAAGAAATGAAGCGCGTTTTAAAGAAACGCAGGATTCCCTCCACGAAAGCCGAGCTGGCGACCGAACTTGAAGGTCTTCTGAAAATAAGATATAGCAACGCGGTTCCCCGTTTTGAAGTTTTAAAAGACAGTTCTCCTGAAAATGGGGCTGATATTGATGAGTTGTCCTTGGAGACGGATGAAGGGATACATTCCATCCTGTCCGTTTCACGCAAGTCTGGGAGAGATGGATTTCCGTCCGCTGGCAAAGTTCTTCTCTTTGTTGCAAGCGGAGATGAAAAAACCGATGCCACCGGGGTGAAATCTCTGTCCAGTATTGCCGGAAGAAACACATGGGATTTCGCCGCAATATATCCGAGGGGGACTGGCAAGACATACGGGAGCAGCTATGGGGCAAAGGCTTTTCTGCATCCGTATGGGAGCAATTTCATGTATGCGTCGTACAGTGACATGCTTGGCGAATCATATGCCGGGAAAAGGGTGTGGGACGTTCTGATGGGGGCAAATCTCCTTTTCGAACGTGGGGTCAGCCAGATATACATGATAGGTTCCTGGCGGGTCGCCCCTCTCTGCCTGTTTGCAGCTCTTTTGCATCCACGCTCCGAATCGATTAGAGTCCTGAATTGGAAGTCCTGTCTTTGGATTTTGGAAAGACAATGGAAGACGCGCGATTACGCGTCTATCCCGAGGAGTGTACTGTGCCTGTCCGACCTTGCTGGTCTTTGCGGATTCCTTCGGAAATGAAGATTTGTTTTGATTTATTAACTAAAAATTCATTTATCGGAATTGAAGTGTTCTCCAGATCCCCTTAAGTTAGCGCATTGAACCACGGAGACGCTTGAAATGAGTTTCGCCCCCGGAGTAAAAAGCAAGGAAATGCTTGAAGAGCTGAGGCGCTATGTCCTTGCCGATCCATATCCGTTCGCCGTCGATGTCGCAAAGTCGAGAGGAATGTGGTTGAAGACAGTTGATGGGGACGAGATATTCGACTGGAGCGGATACTATGGATCACGACTTCTTGGACATAATCATCCATCCCTGTATGGGGAAGATTATCTGAAACGACTTGCATCGGCGGCCAACAACAAGGTGCCGAATCCTGATTTCCTTACACCGGAATGCCTTGAATATTATCGGACGATATACGGGTTGGCCCCTGAATGCATGCGCAACGACAAGCTGGAGGTCTATGTGATAAACTCGGGGGCTGAGGCTGTT
>CAZGJP010000241.1:0-4442 GCA_964526605.1 uncultured Lentisphaera sp. | reverse complement strand
AATATAAATCAGGACACGTTGTTTTAAAACCATACACAACTTTTTATATTATCTCGCTGATGAAAACAACATCAGGGAAATAATAATTCGCCCATACAGGATAATATATCAGATTCAGGCTGATTCCATAAACATCATCAAGATAGTCCATTCTGCAAGAGATCTTTCAAATCCCAAATTAAAGAAATGGGAAAACGGATAACTATGAGCCTTCTCCTAACGGCTTCCAGCCGTAGGAGAGGCTTAAGCGTGTAAGCGTGATGCGTGGAGCGGCAGCGTATTTTCCATGGGAATGTCGGAGCAGTGTTAGGCTTCCCTCATGAAGTAGTCCGATATGACGCCCATGAAGCGGTTGTATTTGACCGCGTAGTGGGAGAGATTCTTTTTTTGCATTTCGGCTGAGAGCCTCTTGTCCTCGTCCCGGACGATGGGTTCGATCTTCTTCCATTGGGATTTGTCCATGCGGAGCATCTCGTCGAGCCTGCTTTTGTAATGTTCCGCGCATTCGAGAGAGCTTTCCGCGTTCACGAACCAGGGCATCAGGACGCCGATTTTGCGGAGAAGCAGATCTTGTTTCTCCCCGAACTCGAGGCAGGTCTCGTCGGTGAAGTTCACAAGCTCCCTCATCTTGCGTTCGTTCACGAAGCCGCTGTCCATCGCGATCTTGTATGACTCCGTGCCGGGATATGGGAAGAAGTATGTCCAGCGGAAGCGGCCCGGGCGCGATTTGGCGAGCAGGCGGACGGTCTGCATCAGGTCGTCCTCGGTCTCGTGCGGAAGTCCGATCATCACGAACACCGAGCTGTGCATGCCATGCCTGTTGACAATCCCTATTGCCTCTTCTATGTTTTCATTGCCCATATGGCGGTTCATGATCTTGCTTCTGATGCGTGGGCTTCCGCTCTCGAGCCCGAACTTGACGATGGCGCAGTTCGCCGATGCGAGCGCCTTCGCCCTGTCCTCGTCGAAGAAGCCGACATGCCCGTTCACGACGAAAGGAAGCCTGGAGACTTTTTTGTATTCCCCGCAGAATTCGACGATGTAGTCCTTGTCGTAGGTGAAAAGGTCGTCGTCGAATATGAACATCTCGATGCGTTTGTAGTTTTCAAGAAGATATTTTATCTCCCCGATGACAGTCTCCACCGGGAATTGCCTGATGTAGTTGAGATCCCTGAAGGAGCAGCCGAGATCGGAGCGGTATTTCTTCACCATCTTGTGGTTGAAGCAGTATGTGCATGAAAAAGGACATCCGCGGGAGGCCATCAGCCCGACCCAGCCCTTCTTCGCGTCGATCATCTTCTGAAAGTCGAAAACGGAGTAGTCCTTCATCGGCAGTGTGGAAAGCGACGGCAGGGGCCTGACCGGATTCGCGCAGACTCTTCCTTCAGGCGAAAGATGCGACGTGTTGCGGACCCTCCCGACATCCTCGCCACGCCCGAGCTTCTCGACGAAGTCAAGGAACGCCTCGTCGCATTCTCCCACGAAGACGTGGTCGAAAAGGCCGCTCCCGACAGTCTCCTCCGTGGCCACCGTCGCATGGACTCCGCCGCAGACGAGGACGGAGTCAACGGTTTTCCTTGCGATTTTCGCAAGCCTCTCCGTGTAGGGCCACTGGTTTGTAACGACTGAGAAGCCGATGATGTCGGGGGCTGATTTTCTCAGAAAGCCGGCGAATTCCTCGTCGCTTGGCAGCGGTGCGATGTCTTCGCAAAGCTGGAGCAGTTCCACCTGGTGTCCGGCGGCCTTCAGGACCGACGAGATGTGCGCCACTCCGTAGTTGAATCCAAGCTGCGATCCGGCGTTCGGATATATGAACAATGTCTTCATCCTGCGGCGGCCTCCGCGACGCGCTCGACTATGTCGCTGGCATCGAAGAAACTCGCCCTGCCAAGCGTGTCGACATGCACCAGCTCGCTCTTCGCCGGGCCGAATGCGCGCCATCTGCGGACGAATCTGGTGTTGTTCGTTCCCGCGAACACCGTGACCGTTCTCACGCCCGCCGCCGCGGCCATGTGCTGGCAGGCGGAATCGTAGCCTACATACAGGTCCGACGCCGCGATCAGCGATGCCGCCTCTCCGATTTCCGCAACGACTCCGAGCACCCCATGCTTGAATCCTCCGGGGAAATTCCCCGATGCGAACGCGGTGTCGGCGGCGGGAATCCCTTCATCCCTCAATTTTGCGATTGTCGCATCGGACCTTGCGAGTTCCTCCGCCCCGAAGCCTTTGTCGAGAATGACGACGACTCCGTCCTCGCGGAGCAGCTTCTCCAGGAGCAACGCCTCGAAGTTTCCATCAACCCTCTTCCTCGGGTTTCCGCCCACTCCGAAATTGACGAAAACGATCTTCCCCGCACCAGCCTTTCTGAGACGTCCGACCATGGCCTCGCCCTCCCGGACAGTCTCCTTTTGCAACCAAAGTTTCGGATATGCAAAAGGGGATTTCCCGAGGACCTTGTCCGCCCAGGCATTGGCCAGCTCCGCCATGGAGAGCTTCCTTGGAAAGGCTTCGGAATCTCCGCGGCTCCTGAAAAATATGTAGTCGGAGTCCTCGACAATAGGCAGAACTCCTAGTTGAGAGAGTCGCGAATCGGTGTCAACAAGCATGCATTCGCCGGGGGCAAAGCCCCTTCTCTCCTCGGATACCACGTCGAGGACGTCATGCCATTTGGACACCCTCTCGACAAGGCCGCCGCGTCGCGAATATGATAGGGTTCTGAATGCCAATCCCGCATTCCCTCCGAATATGGATTTGAGCTTCGCATCTCCGACAAGGACGATCTCCGCTCCTGGGCGGGACTGCATCAGCCGCTGGATCAGCGTGCTGGTCACCGCCACGTCGGCGCCTATTGTAACTCTGGAAAGGACCACGAACTTCCTGGCCCTTGATATGTCGCGCCGTCTTATGGCGTCATGCCTCAAGCTCTCGACGCGGGTGTATATCTTATCCGCCGAATCGAGGCCGAAGTTCCTGAGGCGGGCATCCATCTCGGCGCCTTCTGGAATGCTTCTGCAGAATTCGATGACCATGCTCATCACCCTGTTGTATGCCTCGGTCTGCAGCTCCTCGAAGTCGTCGCAAAGGCTTTCAATCACAAGTCCGAAAAGGGAGGATGATGCCGCCGACTTCATTGGTGCGCTGGAAGAGGTCGCCATCTCGCATAGCAGCGTGATGTATTCCTCCGCGAATTCATCGTTGTAGTAGTATCTGTCCAGGAAGGACAGCGCGGTCCTCGAACAGAGATGATGCACCGCATCCTCCCCGGCGGGGGATCCAATCATCTCGCGGAACTTCTCCCTGTAATGGCTCGCTTTCATGTCAGGCCGCGAATATACATGGATTTCCTTAAAATGAAAATCTCGTCGCTGGCGGGCAAACTACATGAGATTTTTATTTTTCATCTCGGCCAGGACCATCTCGGGGCTTATCGAGGTCATGCAGCGGTGGTCGCGCGGACATGCCTTCAGGTGGCAGGGGGCGCAGCCGGCATTTGCGCTGACAAACGATGTGATATCCCTGCCGTAGTCGGTGTAGGCCATGTCCGTCGGCCCCAATATCACGACGGACGGCACACCGAACGCGGTCGCTTAGTGGCGCGGGCCCGTGTCGTTGGTGACGAGCAGAGAGCTTCTTCTTATCAGCGGCTTGAGGCGGGAGAGGTTCACCTTCCCGAGATGTATCAGGGGGGCTTTGGTCTTTCCAACTATTTCCGCCGCGAGCTTTTCCTCTCCGGGGCCGGAAATGAGGACTATTTTCGCGGAAAATTCCCGACTGGCAAGCTCCACCAGCCTTGCGAAATTCGCAGGTGGCCAGCATTTCGACGACCCGAACTTTGCCCCCGGGTTGATGCAGATCATCCTGTCCCCCGCCGCAATTCCGTTTTCGGAGAGCAGCGCCGAAACCTCCTCATCCGCCTCTTTTGACACGAAAAGTTCCGTCCTGACATTCTCCGGAAGCCCAAGTCCCATGTTGCGGCAAATCTCCATGTAGTATTCTATCATCGGGACAGCCTTGGCACGGCCTTTTTCGAGAAGCGGACTTGGCCCCTGGACGAAAAATTTCTGCAGATTGCGTCTATATGCATGTATTTCCTTCGTCCCGCTGAAAAGGACAGGGAGGAATGCGCGGGGGGAATTCGTAAGCAGAATGGCCTTGTCGAAACGCTCCCTCCTGATTTTTCCGGCGAGGCGGAGCATTCCGCCAATAGCCTTGTCTTCGCAGACGATGATGGAGTCAATGTGCGGACAGGCGTCAAGGACTCCGGCGGCGTATCCGCGGACTCCGGCTACGATCCGCGCATCGGGGAAATTCTCCCTTACGCACTTGAGGAGCGGAGTGGCCATGACCATGTCTCCGACCCAGTTTGGACATCTGATGAAGATTTTCAAGGTTAAGTCTCGGAGGATTGGATTTTCGCTGCGCTGTTGGCGTTCACTTCGGTC
>CAZGJP010000240.1:0-4450 GCA_964526605.1 uncultured Lentisphaera sp. | reverse complement strand
AGGGGATGGTCATGAGGCAGATACCGAACACGCTGCTGGCGTTGGACAAGATCGGCCTCCCCCCGTCGATAAAGGACATTCTCTACAAGCCGAGGGGGCTCATTCTGGTCACCGGCCCGACGGGGAGCGGAAAGTCCACCACTCTGGCCTCGATGATCAACATTGTCAACGAGGAGAGGGACTGCCACATAATCACGGTCGAGGATCCGATAGAGTTCTACCACAAGCACAAGAAGAGCGTGGTGATACAGAGGGAGGTCGGGGTTGACGTGCCCTCGTTCAGCGAGGCGTTGAGAAGGGCGCTGCGCCAGGACCCGGATGTCATTCTGGTCGGCGAAATGCGCGATCTGGAGACGATGGAGGCGGCCGTGTCCGCGGCCGAGACCGGGCATCTGGTCTTCGCCACATTGCACACTACCGGTGCGGCGCGAACCGTCGACCGTATTGTGGACGCATTTCCGACGGATCAGCAGGAGCAGATCAGGACTCAGCTCGCGTCGTCCATCGTGGCTGTGATATCGCAGGTCCTTCTGCCGAGGATAGACAAGCCCGGGCGGGTTGCAGCATTCGAGATAATGATTTCGACCCCCTCGATACGCGCCCTGATAAGGGAGGCGAAGACCTACAGGATAACATCCGACATCCAGACTGGTGCGAAATATGGGATGAACACTCTGGACTCCCATCTTCTCGAGCTCTACGAGCAGCACATAATTTCATATGGCGAGATGATAACCAAGGCCCAGGATCCGGACAGTCTGCTGCAGAAACTTGAAGGAGGCCAGAAGAGGCGTTAGATTATGGGAAGGGAAAAAACAACTTAAGCGGAGGTGAGTCATGCCTGTCTATCAATATACGGCGATGGATGCCAATGGCAAGGAGAAGAAAGGCCGGATCGAAGCCGCCAACGAACAGGCCGTAGGCGTGGCGTTGAAGGAACAGGGGATGTTCCCCACATCCGTGAAGGAGGACGCGTCGGCGGCCAAGAAGGGCGGCGGACGCGCGGCACCTGGAGCGGCCCAGGGCAAGAAGGGCGGCTCCATGATGAAAATGTCGCTCAGCTTTGGCGCCCCTGTCATGAAATACAAGGATCTGATGGTGTTCACCCGCCAGCTTTCCATTCTTCTCGATGCCGGTCTTCCGCTTGTCCGCTCGCTGAGGACCCTCGAGAAGCAGGCGAAGAATCCGGCGGTGAGGAAGGTCGTCGGGGAATCGGCCAATTCTGTCGAGGGCGGTTCGACCTTCTCCGAGGCTCTTGCGCAGAATCCGAAGACGTTCGACAAGCTTTACCTCAACATGATCAGGGCCGGGGAGGCTGCAGGTGCGATGGAAGTGATCCTCATGCGTCTGGCTGGATTTCTTGAAAAAGCGGCGAGACTGGCCGCGAAGATCAAATCGGCAATGGTCTATCCCGTGGTCGTTCTGACAATCGCGTTGACCATCACGGCGGGGTTGATGGTCTTCATCGTGCCCAAGTTCAAGCAGATATTCACGGAACTCCTCGAAGGTGTCGCCCTGCCCCCCCTGACCGCCTTCGTGATCATGATAAGCGACGTCATGAAAACCCAGGCCCTCGGCGTCGTGATAGGAATGGGCATATTCGTCGTCATCTACAAGATACTCAACAAGACAACGAAGGGCAAGTTCTTCTTCGATTGGGTGAAATACCGAATACCGCTGCTCGGTCCCATCGTGTCGCGCTCGGCGATAGCGAAATTCTCGCGAACCCTCGGGACTCTCATGGCTTCAGGCGTGCCTGTGCTCAACGCCCTGCAGATCGTGAAGGAGACCGCCGGCAACGAGGTCGTATGCTCGGCCATCCAGAAGGTCCATGACGCGGTGAAGGAAGGGGAGGGCATTGCCAAACCTCTTTCGGCGACGAAGGTGTTTCCGGACATGGTCATAAGCATGATTGAGGTCGGCGAGGAGACCGGCAAGCTGCCGGACATGCTGGAGAAGATCGCCGACACCTACGACGAGGAAGTGGACAACGCCGTGGACGCGCTCACATCCATGATAGAGCCTCTGCTCATCATATTCCTGGCCGTCGTCGTCGGCACGATCGTCATAGCGCTCTTCATGCCCCTCATCAAGATCATCGAAGTTCTTGGTGGCGGCGGCGGCTGATCAAACGCCAGGCCAATCCATGAAGAAGAACGTTTTCGCTCTCGTGATGGCTGGGGGACGTGGGGAACGCTTCTGGCCGCTGAGCAGGGACAGCGTTCCGAAGCCGTTCGCGGGCTTCATTGACGGCCCATCCCTGATTCAGAGAACGGTCAGGCGCGTAGGAAGATTCGTTCCGGCCGGGAACATATTGATAGCCACCAACAAGCGATATGTCCCGCTTGTCGTGAAAGCCCTTCCCGGATTCCCCCGGGCGAACATAATTCCCGAGCCATGCGTCCGCGACACGGCCCCGTGCATATGCCTTGCAGCCGCCATAATATCGGCCCGGTCCCCCTCCCCGGACACGGCCATGGTGGTCCTGCCGGCCGACCACATGATCGAGGACGAGAAGGCTTTTGCTTCCGCCATGGAGCGATCGGCGGAGGCCGCGATTTCCAGCCGCAAGGTCGTCACCATCGGGATAAAGCCGGACTTCCCATCCACCGCATACGGATACATTCAATGCGGCGACGCTCTCCCGGGCCGTTCCGGCGCCGTGTTCAGGAAGGGTCTGTCCTTCGTGGAGAAACCTGATCTGGCGAAGGCCAGAAGGTTGCTGGCCGGAAAAAGGCATCTGTGGAATTCCGGAATATTCATCTGGTCCCTAGCTTCCTTCGAGCTTCTTCTCCGCAAGCACAGCCCGAGGCTCTTCTCCGCGTTCGAGGACTTCAGAAAAGCATCGCAAAAGAAGGGTTTCGCCTCCCATGTGGAAAAACGATTTCCCGGAATGGAGAAAATCTCGATAGACTACGCCCTCATGGAAAAGCTTGACAGCTTCGTGGTGGCGGAAGCATCGTTCGACTGGGACGACCTCGGCTCGTGGGACAGCGTCGCGAAGCATTTTCCCACGGACGGAGCTGGCAACCGCATCAAGGGGGCCAACATCGCGATCCTCGACTCCCGCGACAACATCGTGGCTAACTACGGGAAAAGGCATCTTCTGGCGCTCCTCGATCTTGATGGCGTCGCGCTCGTCCACACTCCGCACGCGACACTCGCATGTCCGAAGGCATCCGCACAAAAGCTGAAGGCGCTTGTCCAGCGGATCGGCCTGAACCCGAAGCTATCGGAATTCCTGTGAAAGACAAGGGAAGAATCCTCTGCATAGACTATGGGGAGGCCCGGATAGGCATAGCTATCAGCGATCCGACCCGGACCATAGCGCAGGCCCGGAAACACATCGCGAACGACTGCGGAGCAAAGGCGCTGGCTGCGAAAATCGCAATGCTTGCATCCGATTCGGATGCCGGACTTGTCGTATTCGGACTGCCCAGGAGGCTGGACGGCGGCGATGGCGGCTCCTGCGCCGCCATAAGGGCGCTCGCCGCGACGATTAAAGACGAATTCAAAATCGAGACCGCGCTATGGGACGAGAGATTCAGCACCGTGTCCGCCGAAAACATACTGATTGAGGCGGACATGTCGAGGAAAAAGAGGAAGGAGAAGATAGACTCCCTTTCGGCGTTGATAATCCTGCAGAATTATCTCGACTTCCTGTCGATGGGGGCTGACGAGGGATGAAAAGAGCTACTGGCAAGACCAAATGCGGATGCCGTCCCGGCATGGACGCAGTCGTCGTGGCGGACATCGGAAACAGCAGGACGAGAACCGCGTTCTGGCGGGGAGGAAGACTGCATCGCATCGAGTCAATCCCTACCGGGGACATCTCGCCACTTGTTTTCGGAAAGGCCGGCAGGGTTGCGGCTTCATGCGTGGTGCCTTCCGTCCGGAGAAAATTCAAGCATCTCGACATACTCTGGGTTGATGCATCGCTCGACACGGGGGTGGATTTCAGTCTGGTGGACCGACGGACCATAGGGGCCGACAGAGTGGCGGCCGCCGCCGCGGCCGCGAAAATCGCGGACCGTCCCGCCATCATCGTGGATGTAGGCACGGCGGTGACCGTTGACGCAATTTCAAGGGACAAGATATTTCTGGGCGGGGCGATTCTGCCCGGGGCTGGTCTGATGATGAGATCGCTGCACTCGGGGACTGGAGCCCTCCCTTGTCTGGAGGACGTCTCTAGAAAGGCCCATTGCTTCGCCGGGAGGAACACGGCGTTGGCGATGCGCTCGGGGGTATGGAACGGTCTGGCGGGAGCCGTGGAACATCTTGTCGAGGGGATGGCATCGGAGTGCGGATTCTCGGATTTCACCGTTTTCTCCGCTGGTGGCGGTGGCCGTTTCATCGTCGACCTGATCCCCGGATGCGCATATGTCGGGAACATGGTTCTTCTGGGGGTTGCCGAAATTTGGGAGAGGAACAGATGAGAGTGAAAATATGC
>CAZGJP010000239.1:0-4473 GCA_964526605.1 uncultured Lentisphaera sp. | reverse complement strand
GTCGTCATCCTTCCACGAGAATGGCACCGCGTTGCGGAACGCCGAATCAACTATTCTGTCTATCACGATGCAGCGGTCGAGCCTGTAGCTCGCCTTCGCCGTCCGGGACCATGCGGCATATATACCGTTGACCCCCAGAGAGACCGCCGCGACGACCATCGCCAGTATCAACGCCGATATGACGACTTCCATGAGAGTGAATGGCCGCCTCATTCGTCGTCCTCCTTGAGGATCTTCTCCACGGCGACCGAGGAAAGAAGCCCGCCATCTCCGTCCCGCAGCGTGACCACGCAGGACGCAAGCCTCCATCCGGCGTAGAACGACTCGGCCCCATCGGGAAGCGCCTGCGGCTCTACAATCTCGAAAGATGCTGAGCAGTCCTTGTAGGGGAAGAAATCGGCCGGGATGCCCCCCTCCGCACCTCCGACCAGAAGATAATATTCCGCCGCCTGCGCGGTGCGGTGCGCGTCGGACCATTCCCTCTGGGATTTCGCGATTCTCGCAGAGGCCGTTCCGGATATGCCCAGTATGGCGGTCAGGGAAAGCGCAAGTATGGCCACGGCCACCACCACCTCGATGAAGGTGAAATGCCACCCCACGCCTCCGGACGAGAAGCTATTCCTCCACAACATCTTCATTTCTCCTCCACAGCGGCCATCAGGACCCCGGTCAGCGGCGAAATGGACAGCCTCAGCCTCTTCCCGCCGGCAACGACGCTGAAAGCTCTCCCCGATGCTCCACCGTCAGGATGGAAGCGGTAGAGCTTCTCATCCACAACACCCTCGTCGAAGGATATCTCCATTCCATCCGGCACATCGGCTGAAAGTATCTCGGCGGACGACGCCGATGCTCCGGACGAGACATGGAAACGCCTCTCCTCGGCCTCGAACGCGATCTCGACAGTCTCCCCCGAGGACTGCGCCATGAACGATGCGCTCGCGAAAAGCCCCTGCACCGACGACGAGAAATTGTCCAACGCGATCGAAGCGGGAGTCTTGGCAACCCTGACTATGACGATTCCAGAAAGCAGCGCCAGAATGGCCACAGCCACGGCTATCTCGATCAGTGTGTAGCAACCCAGAAGCCTCTTGTCCCTCATATCCTGTATCCTGTATCCTGTATCATGTATCCTGTATCATGTATCCTGTATCCTGAGGTAATTGCATCCCGTATCTTGTATCCCGCCCACCAGCTCACCTTCGGAGGCAGGTGGGTGGACATCTCGACTAGTTCCAGCTGCTTATGTCCTCGGCCTCTCCGCTTCCGCCAGGCTGGCCATCCGCCCCGAAGCTGATGATCTCGAACTCCGAACTGCGCCCCGGGATCTGCAGGAGATAGCCATTGCCCCAGGGGTCCTTTGGAACCGACCCGCTCAGATAGGGGCCGTCCCAGCCCTGAACTCCGGAGTTCCTCACCAGATCGTCGAGCGACACCGGCGTCTTGCTCGTGTCTATCTTGAAATCCAGCACGGCCTGTTGGAGAAGCGCCACCTGCGCCTTCGCCGTGCTTATCCGAGCCTTCTTCAGATGCCTGAAGTAGAGCGGGGTTATCAACGTTCCGAGAAGGGCTATCACCGCGACCACTATCGCGATTTCCATCAGCGTGAACCCGGTGCGGCATAATCTCTTTCCCATGTCAATTGCCTCCTATATGTTTTGAAGTTCCAGTATCGCCAGGATTATGGCCAGCACCACGACTACGATTATCCCGGCCAGGACCAGTATCACCATCGGCTCGAAAAGCGCAAGGAGCCTCTTCACACGGTTGCGCAGCTGCTCCTCGAGCGTGTTGGATATCTGCTCGAGCATCTCTCCGACAGTCCCGGACTCCTCACCAACCGAAAGCATCTGAAGCGACGTCCTCGGCATGAACGCGCTGCGCGACAGAGCCGCGGAAAGCTTCTTGCCCCCCTTCAGTTCGGTGGTGACAAGCGAGAAGCTCCTCGATATGACCGCGTTGCCTATCACGTTGACCGAAATGGAAACGCTGTTCAGGACGTTGACGTGGCTGGCGATCAGCACAGCAAGAGTCTTGGTGAAGCGGCTTATCTCCGTCATCTCTATCAGCCTCCCGAAAACAGGCAGCCTCAGCGAATATTCATCCCAGAGCGTCTTCAAGACTCCCATGCGCCTGAGCGCAAGAGCTGCAACCACGACCGCAACCGCCAGCCCCAGCCAGACGAACCAGTAGTCCGTCAGCACCCTGCTCGTCCAGAACACGCAGTTGGTCAGAAACGGCATCGGCTTGTTCATCTCAGCGAATATCCTCGAGAACTTCGGGATGAACACCGTGAACATCAGCAGGACGACTATCCCCACCACCGTTATCACGAAGCCAGGATATATCGAACTGGTGACCAGGAAGTCCCTCGTCTCCCTCCTGTCGTTGAGATACTTCCGCAGGACAGCCGAGACCTCAAGCAACGAGCCGGTCTCCTCGCCAGCCTCGATCAGACTCGCGTATATCCTGGGGAAGGCCGACCCGCTCTCCCTTATCAAGGCCGAGAACTTCTTCCCCTCGTGAAGCCCCTTGCGCATCCGGTTCACGGTCTGCTGGAAGCCCTCCCCAGACGACGCCTGCGAGATTATCGAAAGCGCCCGCTCTATCGGTATGTGCGCGGCGATCAGCGGCACAAGCAGATTCGTGAACTCGCATACGTCGAACCCCCTCCGCATGCTTATCCCCGCAAACCCCTCCTTCTCGTCGGGAGACTTCTCCCCGTGGAACTCCAGAGGCGTGAAGCCACGCTGCCTGAGCCTCTGAAGGGAATCCTGATGAGAATCGCCGTCAATCAGCAATTCCTTCACCATCCCCTTCTCGTCCGAGACCTTGTACTTGTAGAGAGGCATTGCAGGCGCATCCCAAGATAGATCCAATCAAAGATGGGTGAAATATATCACATCCCCGGGAAATTGTTAGCCCTGAGGTCAAAAATCAGCGGTAGCAGCGGCCCCCCCGAAAGACGCACTGCGACCCACGCGGAGATCACAGCCAACGAAAACGCCGTCCACATCAGCCTCAGCGCCGAACCCGCATCCCCGCAATGCGGACGCCGCCCCTCCCCGAAGATTAACGGCGCATCATGCCTCTCCCCATCGTAATGGTTCTCCCCGCCCAGTCTGACACCCAATGCACCGGCAAAGGCCGACTCCGGAATCCCCGCGTTCGGGCTGGAGTGACTCGACCTGTCGCGGAAACACGCTCTCGCACAGTCCAGCGGATGGAATAGTGCGTCGCGCATCCTCAGGAGAAGGGAGGCAAGGAATATCAACGGAAAGGAAATGCGAGCCGGAACAAAATTCGCAACATCGTCCAGCCGCGCCGAGAATCGCCCGAAAAGAATGTTGCGCTCGTCCTTGTGCCCTATCATCGAATCGCAGGTGCTCGCCGCCTTGAACGCCCACATCAGCGGAGCCCCCCCGAGCACATAGAAGAACATCGGGCTGACTATCCCGTCCACGAAACTCTCCGCAGTCGTCTCCACCGCCGCCCGCGACATCTCCGACTCGTCAAGCCCCGCCGTGTCACGCCCGACGATCGAGGACAGCCGACTCCTCGCGAGGGGAATGTCGGTCGCCCGGAGCGAATCCAATACACGCCGCACCGACTTGTCCAGATCCCCGGCTGAAAGCCCCAGCCATATCCATCCGATCTCGATGATCCCTCCAAAAAGCGACCCCCCACCCCCGGCGAGGACTATGCTAAAATGCACGACAACGTAGCTGAGCAAAACCGCGCTGCCACCGGCAAGGAATCCGGCAAGAAGAAGACTTGCGCCAAGAAGCTTCCGCAACACACTCTCGCAAAGCGAGACGTATAGACCAATCGCCCTCACAGGATGTGGAAACCAGCGAGGATCTCCCAGAACTACGTCCGCGAAAACCCCAAGCAGAAATCTGTCCGCACAGTCCATCTCTACTGGTATTCCATTGGATATTGAACCGAGAAGCTGTGGAAAGGCAGCGGCGCCGCCCGGTCGGGAATCCCCCAGCGCCTCGAGAACGGCCAGAATATGAAGAACGCCCTCCCAATGATGTTCTTCCGTGGAACAGGCCCCCAGTCGCGGCTGTCGCAACTGTTCGAACTGTTGTCCCCAAGCATGAAATAATGCCCCGCGGGAACCCGGAACTCCATCCCCTCGCCTAGCTTCCCCACGGCGACATGACCATGATAGCCCCCTTTGAAATCGTATATCTTGTTGATGTTCTTCACGCCAAAATCGCTGATCGGCACAAAACGACCACTCTCCTCCGTCCTCACAAAAACCGTCCTGTCAACTATCTTCAGAGTATCGCCGGGCATCCCGATCAGACGCTTGATGTAGTATGGCCCGCTCGGTGTATTGAGCCCGTCGGTCACAAAGACAGTCACATCCCCGCGCCTCGGCTCCCTGAAATGAAGGCTGAACCTGTCCACGAAAAGATGATCCCCCAGCGAGAGCCAGCCCTTGCAGACCAGCTCCCCCTCGTCGAA
>CAZGJP010000238.1:0-4475 GCA_964526605.1 uncultured Lentisphaera sp. | reverse complement strand
CAAGAGGGCGTTCTACGATTCCCGCCGATTCGCCCAGCCCGCGGAACGGAGGCTTGAAGGCTTCGATTTGTCGGAGTTCTCCGTCATGGACAGCGATGCGGATGATACGCTGGAGGAGCTGATAGTTGGCAACGAAATCCCCGAGCACAGCACGCTGGCGACGCTTTTCATGGATCTGGAGAAGACGGAGGTCTTCATGGCCTTCCGCGAGGGGAAATGCCTTTACAGGCGCAAGGACTACCGGGCGGCCCTGGATCGCTTCAAGGACGTTGTATTCACCGCTCCGGGGAACATACTCTACAGATACCATCTTGCGAGGACGTACGCATCGCTCGGGAGCTTCTCGCTGGCGGCGAGGGAATATTCCGAAGGAATAGGTCTCGGAGAGAAGAGGATACCCCCGCAGAAGCTCGTAAAATTCCACAGGGAGCTCGACTTCGTCAGAAGGAAAAGCAACCCCCTGCTCCAAGGGATAATATCTCTGTTGCGCCCGCGCAAGGAGGACAACCCGTTCGTGGATTCTGAAGGCCGGATGGTGGATGAAATGAACCGGGCCATCGGAAACATAAGCGCCGAGATCGAGGAGCGCCGCAAGCAGAGGGAGAAGGAGAAGCGCATGCTGGAGTGAAGAAACGCAAGGCAATTTTTCCCTGATTATCGCGTTGTATTTGCAAAACGACAACACATGGAGACTGCAGATGAAGAAGGAAATCCTCGCCCCCTACGCGCTGTCCGCGATTTTCGCAATCCTATGCGCGGTGCTCGCGCTTTTGGCCTCGAACTGGAGGAACAGGGCGAAAAGCGCGGAGGCCGAGATGGCGGAGCTGAAGGCCAAGCCGGGACGGATCGAGGCGAAGAAGCCTGAAGACAGGAAGGATGCCGCCGTTCCAATTCCCGAAGTTCCTGCACCGGCGCGGCAGGAGCCGGGGGAGAGGTCCGGCGACAGGTTCACCGGGATCAGGGAGGAAAGGGGAAGGGATCGCGATCCGGCGGCTTTTGCCGAGAACATGCGCAAACGCTTCGAAGAGATGAAGACCAGCGACCCGGAACGCTACGACGAAATCGTCCGGAGGATGAACGAATCCACCGTGCGCATGGACAAGGAGATGAAGGACAGGCTCGATTACATGAAGGCGATGGAGCTCGATCAGAGCCTGATGACGCCGGAGGAGATCGCCAACCACGGAAAACTGATGGAAATCCTCCAGCAAAATTCCAGGACGCTTTCGTATCTGGCGGAGAACCCGGAGGCCGAAGACGCCTCGCAGCTTCGGATGGAATTATTTCAAAGCGCAAGAGAAACAAGGCCCCTGCTCGAGACCGAACGCAAACTCGCCATCAGAAAAGTCGGAGCGCAGAACGGTCTGCAGGGGGAATCCTTGAAGAAATTCGAGGAGGAGGTCGGCAAGGCATATGACATGACCTCCATGGGCATGGGCAGGGTCGGCGGAGAAGGAAGGGGCGGCCGATAGGCGGGAAGCCCGACTGCGGAAGCCCGCGGCCTTCCCTGGCGGATCATTGCCGGTTTCACACGGAAGCGATGTCCAGCAGAATCCTGTTGAATGCGTCCGGGGCGTCGGCCATGGGGATATGCGAGGAGGACAGCTCCAGGAAGGTCCAGTTCAGGGGATTCGATTCGATTTTCTCCTTCGCGAGTCTGGTCACAAAAAGAAAATCGCTGTTCATGCATCTGATGTAGGTTTTCCTGATCGCATCCAGCCGGCTTTTCTCGAAGATGATTTTCTGAACATATGGAGGGTCCGGCCGTGGCAGCAGGGCCTTTGGGCTCTTGTCAAGCGCCAAGGCTGCTTCAATGATGTCGTAGAGGGACTGCCCCGGCCCCGGCAGAGCCGCGTCCAGATAGACAAGACGCGATATTCTTTCCGGGATTCGGTCCGCCACACCGGTTATCACCATTCCGCCGTAGCTGTGCCCGACTAGGACGGCCTTGGAGAGTTTCTGCTTCTCCATCAGTCCGCAGATTTCACCGATGTGCCCATCGAGGTGGGAGGAAGCGGAATCGGCGAGAGTCGGAGCGAAGACTTCATGGCCGGCTTTGATGAGAGCGGATGCCGTCCCATCCCAGCATCCACCGCCGATATGGATATTGGGGGGGTAGTCCTCTCTTCCCGAGAGCTTGTTCCAAGTCTCCGAGGAGATGTTTCCACCATGGACAAGAACGAATGTAGCCATCTCCCCCCTTTCGGCCATCCAACGGAACAGGTCCTTCCGCTGGACACCCAAGTCATTCCTCTTCTGTCTGGGATGCCTTGTATGTTTCGATGATGGTCCTCGCCACGTTTGAGGGAACCATCTCGTATCTGTCGAACTCCATCTCGAAGCTGCCCTTGCCCTGCGTCATGCTGCGCAGTTCGCTTGCGTATTTGGACATTTCGGAGAGGGGGACTTCTGCGGAGACGACCTGGAGGCCCTCCTCCACGCTCATGCCGAGTATCCTGCCTCGCTTGTGGTTCAAATCGCCGGTGATGTCGCCCATGTATTCGTCCGGGACCACGACCTTGACCTTCTGTATCGGCTCGAGGAGGATGGGCTTCGCCTTCGCCATGGCGTCCTTGAATGCGGCTCTGGAGGCTATCTTGAAGGACATTTCGGAAGAGTCCACCTCGTGGTGCTTGCCGTCGTAGACTGAAACCGTGACGTTCTGGACGACGCAGCCTGCGAGAGGGCCTTTGACCATGGCCTCGGCGACGCCCTTCTCGACTGCCGGCACGAAGTTCCTGGGGATGCTCCCCCCGAAGATGTCGTTCTTGAACTCGTATCCTGCGGGATTGGGGGAGACCTTGAGATAGACTTCGGCGAACTGGCCGTGGCCGCCGGTCTGCTTCTTGTGCCTGTAGTGGCCGTCGCCGACGGAGGTGATCGTCTCCCTGTATGGAATCTTCTGCGCGTTGAGGACCATCTCGACCTTGTTGATGTTCTTGAGCTTCTTAACGATCTGGGAGATGTGCTGGTCGCCCATTCCGTAGAGCAGCAGCTCGTGCGTCTCGTGATGGCGCTCGAGCCTTACAGTCTTGTCGTTCTCGGCTATCTTGGTCAGGGCTGCGCTTATCTTCTCCTCCTCCCCGCTCTTCGCCGCGGTGACGGCGTAGCACATGACCGGATTCGGATATCTGGTCTTCGCGAAGACCTTGTCCGTCGCCGCGCTCGAAACCGTGTCGCCAATGCCGGTGCTCTTGAGCTTGGCGACTGCGAAGATCGCGCCGGGGGCCGCGCTCTGCATCGGGGACTGGTTCTTTCCGTTCATCATGAGGATGGCGCCGAACCTCTCCTTCTCCCTCTTCGTGGCATTGTAGACTTCAGTGTCGGGCTTGAACGTGCCGGCGACCACCCTGAAGAACGAGAGGTTGCCTATGAACGGGTCGGACACCGTCTTGAAGACGTATGCGTATGCCTGCCCGTCGGCGGAAAGCTTCAATTCGTCGCCGTTCTCGAATTTCCTCGAACCAGCCGCGAGAGGATCCGGCACCAGATTCACTATCGCATTCATCAGATCCTCCACGCCGATGTCCTTCGAGACGGAGCCTGCGAAGACCGGGGCGAGGCTCCCGGCGCTTATCGCCTTCTGCAATCCGACGGAGACCTGCTCCTCCCCGAGCTCCTCGCCCTCGAGATAGCGGGCCATGAGCGCCTCGTCGGACTCGGCAACCGCGTCCATCAATCTTTCCTTCGCCAGAGCGGCGTCCTTGGCGATATCCTGCGGAAA
This sequence comes from uncultured Lentisphaera sp., assembly GCA_964526605.1. GTDB lineage: Bacteria > Verrucomicrobiota > Lentisphaeria > Victivallales > GWF2-50-93 > DYMC01. The sequence goes on along the minus strand of CAZGJP010000238.1, from coordinate 751 downwards.
ATCCTTGTCCCTGAGAACGTTCACGATCTTGCCGAAGGAAGCCTCCTTCCCGACTGGAATGGTCACCGGCACGCAGACGGTCTGTCCATAGACATCCTGTATCTGCGCGAGGGTCTTCTGGAAGTCAGCCATTTCCCTGTCGAGCCTGTTGATGAAGAATATTCTCGGGATGCCCCGCTCCTTCGCCATCTTCCAGGCTCGCGAAGCGCCGATTCCAAGCCCTTCCTTCGCGTCGAGGACTATTATCACCGCATCGGTCGAGTTTATCGCTCCGATGGCCTCGCCGATGAACTCCCCGTATCCGGGCGTGTCCATGAAATGGAATCTGGTCTCCTTCCAGAGGCAGTTCAGAGCTGTGGAGTATATGCTGCTGAGCTTTTCCTGCTCCTCGGGGGTGTAGTCCGAAACGCTGGTCTTCTGGTCCACGCTGCCGCACCTCTCGACGGCCTTGGCCTTGAAAAGCATGAGATCGCACAGCGAGGTCTTGCCGCTCGAGCTATGGCCTGCAACCACGAAATTCCGGATCCTGTCAGCGCTTTCGGACATCGTTTCCACTCCGTTTGTTGTTGGTTGAAGGATGTCCCATGGACACCCGAATTTTCCGCGAAAAGCGTAAACTTAGCCCGGAAGGGGAAATTTGCAATATTTTTTTTGCCGCGTTTGATTTTTTCGATTCGCGTGGAATATAAATGGGTGTCTTTCGTTTCGCCTGCGCCGGATCCCCAGGTGTCCGCACTTGGAATTCCGGACC
>CAZGJP010000237.1:0-4517 GCA_964526605.1 uncultured Lentisphaera sp. | reverse complement strand
CCCGCCTCTTCAGATAGTCCACCACAACCTGCTTCTCCCCGCCCGGCATCTCGTAGTCCACACCACCTATCGTGAAACGCGTCCTGTCGAAAAACGGCATCGCGCTGTAGACGCTCAGCGAATTCTGGTCAAGGTATCCTCCCCGCCTTATCCTAAGCTCCGCACGCCTCGCCGAATAGAGCATGTAGGCCAGAGGCTGAGGCAGGTCCGGAATCCCCTTCCCCTCCTGCACGTAGTGTATCCCGAACAATGTCGGCTGCATGCTGCTCGTCGGTATCTTGAACGGCTGCAGATATAGCGCACGAATCCCGAAGGCCACGGAAAAGGCCACGGCCAATATGTCCGCATACTCGCGCAGCGTCGGGAAACTGCGCGACGGAAGTATCTTCGCAACTCGCAGATCCGCCCTCTCCAGAAACTTCCCGGCAGCATCCGGATCCCTCGCCGCGTCAATGCCGTCAGCCTCCGACAGGACAGCGTTCGCCTTCTCCTTGGCGGACGGCAGAAGAAGATCGTCGTTCACATGCAGTATGTCACGCATATGGCGGCGGAACTCGTCCAGCCTACGGACCAGCTTCCGCCTCTTCAACTTTTCAAATATGGATTTCATCGGAATCCGTAAACTAACCCGCCAACGCAACTAGTCAATCCCTTGAAGAAGAAGCTGAAAATGCTATATTCCGCCCATCATGCAAAATATCCAGGACATATTGCCAAAGATCGCAGGAATGACAGCGCCACGGCTCGGCAGGTCGCTGATGATCGCATGTCTGGCGTCAATCATCTTCGGCTCATTCCGCCCTGCGGCTGACGGCGCGTCGAAGAAGACCGTCAACTGCCTCGACAAGATAGTCGTCTTCAGGGACGAACAGAGGATACTCGGCGCTGGCTTCATAACCAACGTGGGCGGCAAAAGGGTCGCCGCATCCTTCTCCAGTTCCCTCAGCCCCAGCATGAGGATATTCGACCTGAACGACAAGAACATCCCTTACGACGCGTTGATAATACCGGGGGAAAAGGATGCCTCCAGAAATCTCGTCTTCTACAAGCTTTCCGAGCTGGAATCCGCCCCCTCCCCAATGGAAGCCGAGAACGACATCCTGGGGAACATCTCAATCGGACACAAGATATTCGTGTTCGGATGCGTGCCAGGCTCCAAGACCATCACACAGGACAAGGGCAAGATCACCGGAATCGGCCCCCAGAACATCGAGACCAGCTCCAACATCCCAACGGACATCGAAGGAGGCCCCCTCATCTCGGCTGAAAGCGAAAAATCCCTAGGCATAGTCCGCTGCCAGAAGCGCGTCATCAAGAAAAAAGAATCCTTCGTCCCATACGCGGTCCGCTTCGACAACATCGAGGAATTCAAGGAATACGCCCTCGACGAGATAAAAGATGATCTCCTGACGCTAAAGAACATCCAGGATATCCTCGCCCAAAAGGAAGCCCAGCTCGCAAAGTCCTCCCAGGAACTCCAGGCTTTCCTACAGAATCTCACCGACCCGAAAACCGTCACGCTTGCGAAAATCAACGATCTCGACCTGTCCTTGAAATCAATCCAGGCAGAAATCCCATCCCTTAGGAAAACCATCGCATCGATGGCCTCCAAGCTGAAACTGCCTCAGATGAAAAGCCTCGCCAGCTCCCGGATGGAATCATTGCAATCCCTGGACGACGAAGCCCAGTCAGCCATCGAAAGCATGAAGACCCTGCGCGAACAGTATCACGATCACCAGAACACCAAGGAAAGAGACAAAAAAGCAATGTCGGGGGAATTATGAGAAAAAATGCATCACAGGAAAATCCGCAGGACGAGACCAGCTTCGAGAACGCGCTCGCAAAACTCGAGAAGATAGTCTCCAGGATGGAGGAGGGAAAACTCCCCATAGAGGACATGATGCGGAATTTCGAGGAGGCAAGCAGGCTCGCCTCCCTATGCTCCGCAAAACTCAAGGTGATAGAACGCAAGATCGAAGTCCTCGTCGGGAAGAAGGACAAGGACGGGGAATGGACCGACTTCGAGCCGGGGAAGAAAGGCGGACCGCAGGAGAACTTGATCTGAATACGGATGATGGAATATAATTGAAAAGGATCACAAGATGATCATAATAGAGCCACACATACACATGTATTCGCGCACCACCGACGACTACCAGGACATGTTCGCGGCAGGCATCAGGGCCTGCGTCGAACCATCCTTCTGGCTCGGAACCACCAGACGGCACGCGGGAACATTCTTCGACTACTTCTCGCTCATACTCGACTTCGAGACCGTCCGGGCAAAACGATTCGGACTCGACCACTACGCGGCAGTCTCCGTGAACCCAAAGGAGGCCGAAAACGTCTCCCTCGCCCGCGAAGTCATCTCCGGAATGGACCAATACCTCGACCATCCCAGATGCGTCGCCATGGGTGAAATCGGTTTCAACAACATCAACGACGCCGAAGAGCAGATATTCGCAGAGCAGCTCCAGATAGCGCACAGGAAGAAAATGCTCGTCATCGTCCATCTCGCCCATTTCAACAAGCCGGATGCCATCAGACGCACCTTGGCGGTCATCAGAAACGAAAGATTCCCCGAGGAGAAGATACTGATAGACCACAACGACGAGGCTTCCATGCCCGTCGCAAGGGAGAGCGCATGCTGGACCGGGATGACCGTCTATCCCATCTCCAAACTCACCCCGGAGAGGGTATCATCCATCGTGAGGAAATTTGGGCACGAGCGCATGATAATAGACGGTTCGGCCGACTGGGGGATATCCGACCCCCTCAGCCTCGTCAAGACCTGCGAATACATGAAGAAGGACGGCCATCCGGAGCAGGCCGTCAAGGCCATACTCTTCGACAATCCAAACAAGTTCTACTCACAGTCATTCAAGTGGACCCCTGACTTCAACATCAAGCCCATGGACCCAAGAGAATTCCAGCGATGAACAAGGAAAAGCTCCGCGCCGCGTTCCAAACGCCGGGAATATATCCGGTCATAAGCCCGGGCTTCACCAAGGGCAGACCATTGCAATTTGTCCTAAAACAACTCGCATCGGCTGGCGCAGACATCGTCCAACTCCGGATGAAGAACGAATCCGCCAGAGAAATCCTGCAAGAAGCGGACAATTCCAGGGAACTCTGCTCCGCGCACGGGATCGCCCTGATAATTGACGACCGCCCCGACATCGCCCTCGCATGCGGAGCCGACGGCGTCCACCTCGGACAGGACGACATCCCGCACTGGCGCATTGCGAATTTCGCAAAACAGCTCTTGGTCGGCGTCTCGACCCACTCCCTCGACGAAGCTCTCGACGCGGAAAAAAAAGGCGCAGACTACATCAATATCGGACCGATTTTCCACACTGGCACAAAGAGGACGGGCATAGCCCCGCTTGGAATCGAAATCCTCCGCGAGGTCGTGCGCAACGTCGCAATACCAGTCACCGTCATGGGAGGCATCAAGGCCGCCAACATACCGGAACTCCTCGCCGCGGGCGCGAAGAGAATCGCAATGGTCACCGAGATATGCGAAGCCGACGACATCGTTGAAAAATTCAAGGAACTGGCTAGACTATGCCACAAGAACGCGGAGAAGAATAAAATATAAATGCAAAAAAAATCTACGATAAAATTGGAAGAGAATATTCTGCATCTCATAGCGAAATGCTCCTGCGAGCTCCCGGGCGACGTCCTCCGCGCACTCGAAAAGACACTTCAACTCGAGCCCGCAAACTCCATAGCCAGATCACAGCTGTCCATCATGCTCCAAAACGCGAAAATCGCAAAAGCGAAAAAACGCCCCATCTGCCAGGATACCGGAACCCTCCTCTTCTCCGTGTCGTCGGCGAAGCCCCACGGCGCGGACAGCCCAATCCGGGACGCTATTCGCAACGCCGTCTCAAAGGCGACTGGAGAAGGCTTCCTCCGGGCAAACACCGTCTGCACGCTCACAGGGAAATCCCACCAGGACAATCTCTCGGACAAGACCCCGGCCATAGAGTTCGACATCGACCCGAAGCTGAGACACGACGTCATCCGTCTGCTCATGAAGGGTGGCGGGAGCGAAAACATAGGAACACAATACTCGCTGCCAGACGAAAGTCTCGGAGCCGAGCGCGACCTCGAAGGGGTCCGAAAGGCTATCATCGACTCCGCAGTCAAGGCCCAGGGCAAGGGATGCCCTCCGGGAGCGGTCGCCGTATGCGTCGGCGGCGACAGGGCCTCTGGCTTCGCAACCGCGAAGAAACTTTTCTTCCGCAAAATCGGAGAGAGAAATGCAGACCCGCGCATCGCAAAGCTGGAGAAGTCCATCCTGCAGGATATGAACAGCCTCGGGATCGGCCCCCAAGGTCTCGGAGGAAAGACATTCGCCCTCGACCTCTTCATCGAATTCATCCCACGGCATCCGGCATCATTCTTCGTGACAGTCTCCCACATGTGCTGGGCATGGCGGAGAGCCGAAACGCGCCTGCGGGCGTGAACAACAAGCCTATCTTCCTTCCCGTTTGAGTTCAACACTTCAG
>CAZGJP010000236.1:0-4525 GCA_964526605.1 uncultured Lentisphaera sp. | reverse complement strand
AACTCCTGCATCTCGTTGATGTATGATGTGGCCATCCCGTCCCGGTATGTGTTCCTTAGAGTCAATTCTGCGAACTTGTTGCCCTTGTTGTATGGATTCGGCCTGTTCACATAAGGAGTAAGCACCATGCAGTATCTGTTGTAATACGCTATCATGAGCTGGTAGGGTATCATTCCCATTTCGACGATGTCCGGTGCGGTTCCCCCTATGATCTGGGTGCTCAGCCACTGCCCGTAGACGCTTTCTGGCACCGCGTCCTGTATCACGCGGACATTCGGGTTGAACTTCTGATAGTCCTTCGCCAGCTCGTTGAACGCATCACGGACCCCGGTCTCGAGCTGCCAGTGGCTTATGCGTATGGTGATGGTGCCTGGTGGTGCCTCGTTCACGCGGTATGCCAGGACGGATGCGAGCGCCCAGACGTAGACCCCTAGGATTATGATCAGGGAGTAGTTTCTTTTCATGAAGTCTTTCATTTTGCCGCCTCGCCGTCGAATTGCTTGCGGAGTTTGCGTATCTTTTCAAGCTCCCTCATGGCTGCGAACTTGCGCCGCTCCTGCGGATATTCCTCCACGAATTTCCGGTAGTATCTCTCCGCCACGGCGAAATTCCCAGCCTCGTATTCGGCAACTGTCGCTATCTGCCAGTATCTGTCGGCGTTGTTCATGGAGGGATTGCTGGGATCAAGCTCTATCGTGTCGAGCGCCTTCATCATGGCATCGAGCATCTCCCCGGGTTTTTCGAGGATTTCGCACGCCTTCGCCCTCAGGCTCCAAACGCTGGATATGAACGGCGAATCCGGGTGCCTGCCCAGGAACGCGTCCAGCGAGGCCAGCGCCTCGGACGCATCCTTCTGGTCCAACGTGGATATCAGCGTCGTAACCATGTAGATGAACCCTTCATGCCCTGGAGTGGAAGTCGGAAATTTCTCGTAGAGCTCCTTGTAGCGTGCGCGCAGAGAGGGATAGTCGGGCTTCTCCCCGGATGGAACTATGTGGTCCATCCTTATCAAGGCAAGTTCGCTCCATCCGGCATATTCGCTGTCTGGCGACTCCTCGATTATCCTGCCGAAAAACTTCTTCGCCAACGGCTTGTCCGCATCAGGTAGCTTCTGCCAGTGCGTGCATGCCAGCCCGTAGAGAGCGCGCGTCCTGCCATCCTTGTCGATCTTTGAATTCTCGGAGATATCCCCGAAGATCTCGATCGCCTTCTTGTATTCGCCCATCCGGAACTCCATCCAGGCGGAGGCTATCCGCGAGTCGGGATCCTGGACATCTTCGCTCTGTCTTCTGCAGGAGGGTAGGGATAGAACGACGCACAAAGACAGCACCAGCATCGCCAGAAGCCCTCTGTAGTTTTCGCCAGCGGCAGGTCCTCTACCCATGATATGCCTAAAAAAAACCATTTTAATCTTTCATCTTCAATGACAGAATTCGAAACAGAGCCGATTTTGCAATTGGCTCGTGAAGTCTAGCCGTCAATTCACCTCGAAAACGCCGGCATGCTGAGGTTGATCGAAGTCCTGGCTATCGGACGCATCGCAGCAGTCCAGCTGTCCACAAGATACAGTTCGGACCTGCCCCCTGCCGTCCTCGAGCAGACTATGTGGCGGTTGTCCGGCGCCCAGGACGGAGAATCCCAGTCCCCCGCCGCGTTCGTCACTATCTTCTGCGCCTCCCTGCCGCCCAGGTCGTAGACCGCTATCGCATAATTGCTCCCGCTCCGCGACGAATAGGCGATCTTGTTGTCCGACGACCACGCGGGGTTCACCGCCTCCACGCCAAGAGTCTGCAGCTTCACCGCATTGCCTCCTCCGGCGGCGATCAGATACAACTGCGGCCTGCCTCCTTGGTCCGACACGAAGCATATCCTGCTCCCGTCCGGAGACCAGCATGGAGACGCCTCCACCGACTTGCTGCTCGTAAGCCTCCTGTGCTCCTTTCCGTTGAACGACTTTATGTATAGCTCCACTTGCCTGTCCTTGCTCAGTATCATGGCCAGAAGCTGCCCGTTCGGGGACACGGCCGCTCCCGAGTTCAAGCCCGGAAACTGGGCAAGCCTGCGCGAACGCCTCGACGCGATGTTGTATTCGACTATGTCCGTGAACATCTTGCTGTATTGCGTGAACACTATGCCGCCGTTGCTCGGTAGCCATTCAGGCTCCACGTTTAGAGTGCCGGAACGCATTATCTGCGCTATCTCCTGTCCGTCGAAGTCGCACAGGTATATCTCCTTGACCCCGCGCGAGCCTTCCCCGCAGAACGCTATTTTCGCCGAACATATCCCCTTCACTCCGAAAAGGTCCTTCAATATCGAGTCAACCACCGCATGCGCGGTCCTGCGGGCCGACGACTCGACACGGGAGTTCACCGACGACGCGACTGTGCCGGTGTTCTTGTGCACGTTCACCTGCACCGACGACCCTGCGGCACCCCCGCTGACAACATACTCCGCCCCCGGCTGGGCCGTCACCTCGAACCACCCGCAGTTGCGCAAGTCCGATTCCACCGCCGAGGAAAGCGCGTCGTTGCCAATGATGCCCCTGAAGGAAAGCGTCGGATTCCTGTCCTTCGCCTCCTTCACCACCTTCACCTGCGCAACAGCCCCGCAACAGCACGCTGAAAGTGCAAGCGCCACAAACACTTTCGCGATAATCACTACTTTCATGGCATCTCCGTATTTGCTTTTTCCAAATCTGGATTATTTTCTCCACAGATAATATATTTGTTTTCGCTTTTATCAACCCTTTGAAAAACAAAAAAGACGATTCGAAATGATAATGCTGGCCGAAAACCCAAACACGGCGGACCCTGCGGCGGACGCAACCGCAAGCGCCGCCAACATCACACTCCTCGTCGAAAAATTCTTCGGCCACGAAAGCCCCCTGCGCGAAGCGGAAAAATTCGGCGCACCCAAATTCGAGGAGCGCCCCCAGCAGAGAGAAATGGCCTTGAACATCGCCACCGCCCTCGAGAAAGGAGGAAACCTCTGCATAGAAGCGCCCACCGGCATCGGAAAAAGCTACGCATATCTGGTCCCCGCCGCATTCTTCGCAAAAAAACACGGCCTCCCCGTCATCGTCAGCACCGAGACCATCAACCTCCAGGAACAGCTCGTCCACAAGGACATCCCCGTCCTGGAGAAGATGATCGAAGGCGGCTTCAAGGCCGCGCTCGCCAAAGGCAGAAGCCACTACGTCTGCCTCCGCAGGATGCACTTCGCCCAGGAGAAAGCCAAGGAGGAACTCTTTGACGACAACGTCGTCGGAGGCCTCCGCGACGTGGCCGGATGGATTTCCGGCGGGGGAGAAGGCGACAGGAGCCAGATGGGATTCCAGACGGATCCGTACAGCTGGAGCATGGTCTGCTGCGAAACGGGAAACTGCATGGGGCCCAAATGCCAGCACTACAGGGATTGCTTCTACTGGCGCGCACGGAGGACTTGGGACGAGGCCGACATCGTCGTGACGAACCACGCCCTCCTCTTCACAAGCATCAAAGTCGCGGGCTCCTCCGAATACTCCCTCCTTCCCGAATCCTGCGCAATAGTGTTCGACGAGGCCCATACCATCGAGAACGAGGCCGCCTCCCACTGCGGGCTGCGCCTCAACAAGCTCGGATTCGAGGGGTTCCTCAGAAAGCTCTTCGACCCGGATAAATCAAGGGGCATCTTCTTCAAGGGCGGAACCGCCGGCATCGAAATCCGCGCCGCCGTATCCAATATCCTCGAACTCTCGTCCATCTACTTCAACTCGATTGACAATATCATCCACGACAGAAAGGACGGCACCGCCAGATTCAGAAACCCGGGATTCGTCCAGGACCTCCTTTCAGAAGAACTCTCCTCGCTCTCCAAGCTCATCCAGAAAGCCTGCGAACTCGAAGCCGACGAAAACGCCTCCACCGAGCTCAAATCCTACATCATGAAGACCGACGCCTTCGCCAACGAATTCCATAACTTCACCTGCATGGCCCTCGAAAACCACGTCTACTGGGCCGAAAGAGGTGAAAGAGGAAAAACCGAACTCTTCGCCGCACCTCTAGACGTAAGAGAAATCCTCGGTGAAAACCTCTTCAACGGCCAAAGACCGGTCATCCTCACAAGCGCAACACTCTCCGTCAGAAAATCCCTGCAATACTTCTGCGGCAGAATCGGATTCGCCGCCGGGGAAAGCGTCATGCTCGACACCATCTTCGACTACGCGTCGCAAATGAAGATATACATACCGGATGGCATCCCTCCACCGGAACACCAAAACTACCTCGACGAACTCTGCGACGGAATCAGAAGATATGTATCCCGCACACATGGCAAGGCATTCGTCCTCTTCACCAACTTCGAACACCTCAGGGCCTGCGCCGAAAAACTCCGCGATTTCTTCAAGGAGAAGGAAATTACGCTCCTCGTCCACGGAGACGGCCTCGACAGAACCAGAATGCTCGACAAATTCAGAAAGGACGTGGACTCGGTCATTTTCGGTGCGGCAAGCTTCTGGAGCGGAGTTGACGTCCCGGGTGAATCCCTC
>CAZGJP010000235.1:0-4527 GCA_964526605.1 uncultured Lentisphaera sp. | reverse complement strand
GTATCTTGACGTCGTATTCCTTCCCGATGAAGTCGTCCATGCTCTTGACCGGGGCGATGTCCAGCTGGGATCCCGGGAGAAAGGCCTCTATGCCGTTGATCTCGACGGTTATGCCGCCCTTGACTCTGGCCTTCATGAGGCCCTTGACCACGTCGCCCTCCTTGAAGTTCTCCAGAAGATCGCTCCATGAGTTCTGGAAGACGGCCTTGCTCACGCTGAGCCCGGGCATGTTCCTCTCGTTCTCGATGCTCTCGAGGAAGACGTTGATCGTCTCCCCGGCCTTTATCTCGCTCCAGTTCCTGAACTCCTCGGAGGGGACGAACCCCTCGGACTTGTATCCTATGTCGACCAGAACTCCGTTGTTCCTCTTCTCGACCACGACGCCCTGGATTATGCTTCCTTCCTTGAACTCCTTCTTGTCCGTGACCTTTCCGAGCAGTTCATCCATGCTCGGGATGTCGTTCATGTCCAGATACGGGTTCTTCACGCCTTTGCCGTTCTCCTGATTGCTCATTTTTCTTCTCTGCCGTTTTGTTGTTTTGTTGTTCGACTATGTGAAGCCCTCCAGACGCGAACAGAATGGAAGGCGGGGGGTAAGCTACCCCGCATAAGGAAAAAGGCAAGCCGACCTCGCTATTTTTTCGGAGGCGTCTTGAGGACGGCCGCTCCGCCTATGTTGCCAAAGGCGGTCTTCTCTATGTCCGTCCAGAGCGTCCCGTCGCCCGAATGAAGTATCTTTATGGACAAGGCCGGGTTCAACTCCTCGGCGAATGTTATCCACGCGTAGGCGGCGGGGTCCTTCACGGCCTTGACCCTGAGCTGGTATCCGCTGGCCTTCTCCCCCTCGACCATCCTTATGATGTCCGCCTTGGCCTGCCCGAGATTTTTCGCTATCGACGCGTTCACATCCGCCGTCATCTTGTCTATCTCGGCGGCCTGCTTCTCCATGTTCGCGCGTATCTCGGCGACGAGCTTGTCCTTGTTCGCCGCTATCTCGGCGGCGAGCTTGTCGGTCTCCTGCGCCACCTCCTGCTTCTTCTGCTCGATCAGCGTCTCCTCCGTGTTGAGCTCGGCCTGCTTCTTGGCCGTCTTCTGCTTTTCGATGTTGGTCAGGTTCTGCTCGAGCGCAACGCTCCTCTGCTGTATCGGGTCGAGTATCTGCTGGGGCACTTCCACATTTCTGATCAGCGAGTTGTGGACGACTATGTTCTTGACTCCCAGGACGGAGGACAGCGCCTCCCTCAGCTCGATCTGGAACTTCTCCCTGGCCTCGCCGACTATGAAGTCCTGCGCCTTGTAGGAAGATCCCTTCAGACGGGACACGGAGAGTATCTGTGGCATGATTATCTTGTCCACGACGGCGGGCAGGTCCCCGTAGTTCATGAATATGGAAGCTATCTTCGAGGGGAAGAGCTCGAACTCCACGGTCATGTCGAGCCTGATGTCGAAGCCGTCACGCGAGGGGAATTCCACGAACTGCGCCAGCCCGAGAGTGCGGATGCTTCCTTCGCGCAGCATCTCCTTCGCCGCAGGGATCGGAGCGGATGGCGCCATCTCCTTCTTCTTCTCGTCGGAGGACGAGGAATAGCTCCTTCTCCCGAGCAGTCCCATGCCTCCGCCCTGCTTCGCCTGCGTCTCTATGTAGTCGGCCCTCCTCTGCGCCTGCTCCTCCAGGACGTTGCTCTGGAGCTCCTGCATCACCTCGTTCTGCATCGCCATCTGCCCCTTGGTCACGACCTTCCCTCCCTCGCCTCCAAGCAGGGACACCTGGTTGAGGCCTATCTCTATCACGTCAACCTTGTACTCGTAGTTGTTGACGTAGTAGAGCCCGGGCTGGAGTATGTCCTTCATCACGCCCTTCTGCCCCTTCTCCGCGAAAGAGCCTTCCTGCGCCTCCTTCCCCGAGAGCGACGTCAGCACGCCGGCGAAGCCTATCGGGATGCTCTTGGCGTCCACGATGTCCACCTTGTATCCGATCGGATTCAGCCTGTATATCCCCGGTCCGAGAACCCTCCGCCATATCCCCTTCTGCTTCTCGTCGGCGAGAAACTCGCCGGCAGGCAGATCCTCTCCTATCTTGGACGTCACTATCCCTATCTTGCCCGCCTGTATCCGCACGGCCGGCACTATCTTCCACTCGTAGAATATGGGATTGAGGAAATGCCTGCCCTCGGCGTAGGGCTCCTCCCTGACGCCCTTCTGGCCCTCCTTCGCAAGGATCTGTCCGGCGGACAGATCCGCGCCCTCCTTGGCGGTGATTATCGCCATGTATCCGGCCGGCACGTAGAAACGGCAGAAACCCCATGTCCACAGCAGATACACGGCGGCGATCGCGATCGCGAACGAGAAGACATAGGCTGAAATTCTTGCTGTCGTGTTGTTCATGCTCACTTCTCCTTCATCTCTTCGGGAAACGGAAAGCCGAAACCGCCCGTCCCGTCGTTTGTAAGAACATCCTTGACCGCCGGAGCTATCCTCTGGTAGAGCAGATATCTGGCGTATGCACCCCCGCCCCCGAAGGCCTCGACCTTGTCGGACAGGACCTTCGCCTCAGCCTCGTTGCGCCTCCTTATCACGTCCTGCTCGGCGCCGGCGGCCAGAAGCATGGCGGCGATCCTGGAATTGGTCGTCTCCAGATTTATCTTCGCCACATCGAGCTCCCTCTGCGCGCCGATGAGCTTCACCTCGAGCTCCTGTTTCGCGGATATCTCCGCCTTGATCTTATCCGTGTCCGCCTGGACCTTCCTCCTGTTCTGCTCGGCGAGCATCTCCTGCTTGGTGAGTTCGGCCTTGGACTTCGCCCGCTCGATCTGCTGCTCGAACTTCCGCGCATCCTGGACGGCAAGCTCCCTCTCCCTGATGACCAGCGCTATCTCCTCCGGCGGGATGATGTTCCTTATCAGCACCGAATTGACCGATATACCCCACGGCTCGCAAATCTTGCGCAGATAGTCCTGCAGGCTGTCCTGGAACTGCTGGCGCGTCTCCCCGATTATGAATTCCACAGCCGTCTTCTTGCTGCCCTCTATCCGGCTGAACCCGCGCATCCGCGGCATGATTATCTTGTTCACTATGTCGTCCATGTCGCCAACCTTGTGCGTCAGCATGGCCGCCTTCTCGCGGAGGATGTTGAACTCTATCGTCCCCTCCGCCTTGACCGGAAACCCATCGAGCGTCAGGAACGAGATCGCGTCGGCACCACCCACCTCGAAACGCTGGCTCTGGAGATTCACCTCGACCACGTTGTAAATATAGGGGTTCAGATAGTGGGTCCCGGGATCGAGCACGTCCGCCTGCACTCCCTTCATCCCCTTCTCGACGAGGAAGCTGTTGAGCTTCTCCGCCGGAATGTCGCTGCCAAGGACATCCTGGCCAACCTGCGAGGTGATAACGCCGGCATGGCCGGGACGTATCTGCGTGGCATCCATCATCACCAGATCGTATGCGTATGGGTTGATCCTGTATTTCCCGGGCGAAAGCACCTCCTCGACTATCCCCCTCTGCCTGTCGTTCCGGGCTATTATCTCGCCGCTCGGCGGATTCTCCCCGAAAAGACGGATCTTGACCCCCAGCTTCCCGGCCGGGATGTCGGTTATCTTGTGTATGCGCCAGTCCCACGTGTAGGGGTTCCTGAAGGATCTGCCCTCGGTAAGCACCTCCTCGCGTATCCCCTTCTGTCCGGGCTCCGTGGCTATTATCTGGCCCACAGGCAGATTGCTGCCGGTCTTCCTTATCAGAACCGCGAACTCCCCGGAGTCGAGCTCTATCCTCCACCAGAACCATATCCACGACGGAATGAATATGAAGACCGACAGTATCAGCAGCGACACGAGACAGCCCCCCAGGAATCCAGGCTGGAGACGGGGAAGTCCCGCAGCGGAACTTCCACCAGCCGGTTGCGACGCCTTTTCATTCATTTTCGCCCCCTGTTGAGATTGACCTGGATATTGCATAATCGTATGTCAAATGCAATCCGGGTTGATGATGCCAGCGCCGGCCTCATGGCCAGCTTTCCACATAGTCTACGCCGCCAGCGCCCAAAAACAAGTGCCTGACGGCAATTTCCAGGAAGAAGCAATTTCACCTAAATTTTGCGTTTAGAGGTAGCAAAATTTACCGATAGGCGCTCGGGATAGATATTGCATTAATCGTATATCAAATGCAATATCTGGGTTAATCCTCGAGCTGATTTCAAAAGTCAGAATTCCAGGCCATCACAGCCGGAGTTCACAGCTTGTGCGGAAGACTTCCGCGGAGCAGACCTAGCGGGATGGAGAATTTGAATTCGGCCCATCTGCCAAGTTCGGAATCGGCGGAAACCCTGCCATCGTGGGCGCTGATTATCTGCCACACCGTGTAGAGACCGACGCCCGACCCCTTCTGGCGCATGAGCTCCTCCCGCTTCAGGCGGGAGAACTTCCTGAACAGCCGCTCCTTGTCGTCCTCCGAAAACCCCGGGCCCTCGTTCCACACGGACACGCAGAGATCCTTCCCATCATTCACGCAGGTGATCCTGACCTCACCCCC
>CAZGJP010000234.1:0-4541 GCA_964526605.1 uncultured Lentisphaera sp. | reverse complement strand
AAATTTTCCCCCTTGAGGGGGGTATTGGTTTTTGTGCGAGGGTTTAGGCCTACCTATACACTATATGATGAGGGGTGATTTGGCTTTTTATTGCCGCCCCGACTGGCTCCGCGCGACCGGGGATACTCTACGGACTTGTTGGCGCGACGGGCACCTTCGTGGTCGGATTCGTCTTCTTCGCAAGCGGAATGATATTCGTGTGGCTCGCCGACTGGCAGGCCGTCCTGGCCTCCAGGATGGACGACAGGAGGAAGATCCTCGAGATGTTCGGGGAGGATTCGGAGGAGTCGCTTGGCGCGAGGAGAAGCCGGGAGCGCGAGGAGAAGTTCAAGAAGATGATGGCCGATGCCGAAAAGGCGAAGGAGCCCTCCTTGGCGGTGACGGAGAAGGATGACGAGGGCAAGCCGGAGGAAACCCAGCCTCCCCCGAAAAAGATTCCGGCGAAGGCCCCGGAGCCGAAGGAGGAGGAGAGGAAGGCCCCGCCCGAACGCAAGAAGGTGATAAAGGACCAGAAGAAGGGCAAGAGCACCCACTACGAGCTGCCACCATTGTCGCTCCTCGAGAAGGGAGCGAAAATAGAAGGCGAGAGCGGAGACATAATCGAGGCGTCGAGAAAGGTCATAGAGCAGACCCTCGAGCATTTCAAGGTCGAGGGAAAAGTGGTCGCCACCATATCGGGGCCCCGCGTCACCAGATACGAGATCATGCTCGCTCCCAACATCAAGATAAACAAGATAACCGAGCTCCACCGCAATCTCGCCATGCAGCTCGAGGCGGAAAGCATGAGGATGCTCGCCCCCATCCCGGGGAAGAACACCGTCGGCCTCGAAGTCCCCAACTCCACTGTCTCGACCATCACGCTCCGCTCGATCATGGAGACCGACTCCTGGCAGAGGAACAGGATGGAGATACCGGTCATCCTCGGAAGGGATGTCTCCGGAAAGGCCGTGGTCACGGATCTTACGAAGTCCCCGCACATGCTCATAGCCGGCGCCACTGGAAGCGGAAAGAGCGTCTGCATGCACTCGATAATCCTAAGCATGCTCTACAAGTTCAGCCCATTCGAGCTGAGATTCATCCTCATAGACCCGAAGATGGTCGAGTTCACATGGTACAAGCCCCTCCCCCATCTCAACGTCGAGGTGGTCAACATTGTCAAGAAAGTTCCACGCGCCCTCAGGTGGGGCGTCAACGAGATGGAGAGGAGATACAAGCTCTTCTCGGAGCTCAAGGCGCGCAACCTGGTCTCCTTCAACTCCCGCGACCGCTCGAAGGACCCGGAAAAGGACAACGATGGCAACGAGATACCCGACAGCCTCCCGTACATCGTCATAGTGATAGACGAACTTGCGGACATAATGATGACCGAATACAAGCAGGACGTGGAGACCTCGATAGCGAGGATCGCGCAGAAGGGGCGCGCCGCGGGAATCCACATGATAATCGCGACGCAGACTCCGCGCGTCAGCATCATAACCGGGGCGATCAAGGCGAACATCCCGTCGCGGATAGCGCTTCAAGTCTCCTCCCAGACCGACAGCCGCGTGATAATAGACGGCCAGGGCGCGGAGAAGTTGCTCGGCAAGGGGGACATGCTCTTCACTCCTCCAGGAAGCTCCAATCTCGAAAGGGTCCAGGGAACATTCATACAGGACCACGAGATCGAGCACGTGGTCAGATTCATAGCCGACCAGGTCGAGCAGTGCTTCGACGACAGCATACTCAAGGCGGAGGAGGGCGAAGATGATGGCGACGGCGGTGGAATGAAGCCCGAAATAGAGGATCTGGTCAACCAATATCTGGGCGACTCCGGCAACGAGCTTCTCAAGAAGGCCTTCGAGACTGTCCTGCTCGACAAGAAGGTGAGCACAAGCTACATACAGAGGAGGCTCGGGATCGGATACAACAAGTCAGCCGAACTCATCGAGGAGCTCGAACGCAGGGGGATAGTCGGGCCAGCAGTGGGGGCAAGCGCGAAACGGGAAATCCTGGTCGAAGGATTCGAGGACATAAAATCGGAAGAGGAGGAGGAAGAATGATGAACGCCGCAAGATCGTTCACCGTTCACACGTTCAGCGTTCACACGTCTTCGCCGGGGCTTAACCGGGCAAGCATCCTGCATCTTGAATCAAACCAAAGGAGCATATGATGGAAAATTCATACATCTACGGCAGGGTGCTGCTCAAGCTGAGCGGTGAGAAGCTGAAGGCGGACGACAACGACAGCGCCCCCTACAACATGGATTCTGTCGAGGAGATAGTGTCGCGCATCGGCGCGGTATGCGACAACGGGGTTGAGGTGGCGGTCGTTGTGGGTGGCGGGAACATCTGGCGCGGAGCGCCGGCATCCTCCAAGTCCGGTTTCAACAGGGTGAACGCGGACTACATGGGAATGCTTGCGACCATTATGAACTCCCTCTGCCTGAAGGAGGCCTTCAACGCGGCGGGATTCTCCGCCGTGATATTCTCATCCATCGCCGTCGAGCCCTTCGCCGCGAAAATGGACCACGAGGAGGCGAAGAAGGCCCTCGACGAGAACAAGATAGTCATATTCGCCGGTGGCACTGGAAACCCGTTCTTCACCACCGACACCACGGCCGCCCTGCGCGCACTGGAGATAAACGCCGACGTCCTTCTCAAGGCCACGAAGGTGGACGGCATATACGACAAGGACCCGAAGAAGTTCCCGGAGGCGAAGAGATACGAGAAGGTATCCTATGCGGAAGCTCTGGAGAGAAAACTCGAGGTCATGGACTCCACCGCCTTCTCGATGTGCAGGGACAACTCCCTGCCGATAGCGGTGTTCAACTTCTCCGACCCGGAGGCCCTCGAGAAAGTCCTGTCTGGCGACTTCTCCTCCGCGACAGTCGTATCCTGAGGCGGCGAGTTTTGCAAGCGGCTTCAAGTACTTTGCGCCGTCCTCGGCGCAAAGATGCTTGCGCTCATCGCGCAGGCAAGTCATTTTACTGAACTCTTACATCCCCGTCGAGGAGTACTCTGTTCCGGAAAAGACTGAGGTATTACCTGCGCGTTGGAAAAATGCGTTGCAATTTTCATTTCCTGCTTGAAAAGCGGTGATGATGGGATATCTTATCCCTCCGCAAATTTAGAATTCATCTTTGGAGGATACGGCAATGGCACATAAGAAAGGACAGTCGAGTAGCAGGAACGGCAGGGATTCGAATCCCAAGATGCTTGGGACGAAGGCATTTGGTGGACAGCTCGTCTCAGCCGGCTCCGTCATAGTCAGGCAGAGGGGCTCGAAGTTCGTCCCCGGCAGAAACGTCGGATGCGGACGCGATTTCACGCTCTTCGCGCTCGTTGACGGGAAGGTCGAGTTCTCGAACGGCGGAAAGAGAGTCAACATACTCCCCGCCCAGTGACAACAGGCCCAATCATGGATCAAGCCCGCTAAGACCGGGCTTTTTTTTTGCATGTTCGTAGACAAGGCTACAATCAAGGTCAGGGGTGGAAAGGGCGGCAACGGCGCCTGCAGCTTCCGCCACGAGATGTATGTGCAGAACGGCGGCCCCGACGG
Source organism: uncultured Lentisphaera sp. (assembly GCA_964526605.1). Classification (GTDB taxonomy): domain Bacteria; phylum Verrucomicrobiota; class Lentisphaeria; order Victivallales; family GWF2-50-93; genus DYMC01. The sequence goes on along the minus strand of CAZGJP010000234.1, from coordinate 1,004 downwards.
CGGCAATGGCGGCGACGGTGGATGCGTCATCCTCAAGGCGGCCACTGGCGAGCAGAGTCTCGTCGAATACTACTTCACCACCCACTTCGAGGGCGGAAAGGGCGGCAACGGCAGGGGCAAGGACCAGACGGGAGCGCGTGGCAAGGACACAATCCTCAAGGTCCCGGTCGGAACCATTGTCAAGGATCTGGACCGGGAGGGCAGGATCATCGCCGACATCAGCGTCCCGGACATGGAGCTGATGGTGGCGAAGGGAGGGCGCGGAGGGCGGGGCAACGCAAGTTTCCTCTCGAACAAGAACCGGGCGCCGATGCAGCACGACAAGGGAGACGACGGAGAGGAGATGCATCTTGAGCTGGAGCTCAAGACCATAGCCGACGCCGGCCTTGTCGGATATCCCAACGCCGGAAAATCGTCTATCCTCAACGCAGTCTCCGACGCCCATCCCAAGGTGGCCCCGTATCCGTTCACCACTCTATATCCGTCCGTGGGCGTGGTCACCTTTCCCGATTTTGGCCGGATAACCGTCGCCGACATCCCCGGCCTCATTGAAGGAGCGCACAACAATATCGGCCTCGGACACGAGTTTCTGCGGCACATCGAGAGGACCTCCGTTCTCGTATATGTCATCGACATGGCCGGCGTTGACGGACGCGATCCCCATCTCGACTATCTTTCGCTGGTCAACGAGCTCGAGCTATACATGAAGGGGCTCTCCAAGAGAAAGTCCATAATAGCGGCGAACAAGACCGACCTGGAGGAGTCTAAGAAGAACCTGGCCAAGTTCAGGCGCAAGGTGAAGGACGCGGTGATAATCCCCATAAGCGCTCTGGAAGGAAAGAACCTCGACAAGCTCTGCGAGGCCATAAGAGAGATGAGCCAATCGCAAAGTTCCCCATGACGGCGCCGGTTTTTTGAATCGGCATCGGAGGATTCGGACGATAGCTCGGCATCGCCCTTCATCCTCCAAGTCCGAATCCATCCTAGGATACGCCTTGTCTTGC
>CAZGJP010000233.1:0-4559 GCA_964526605.1 uncultured Lentisphaera sp. | reverse complement strand
TCGCCACTCCGAAATCTATGATCTTCACATAGTTGTTCTGATCCACAATTATGTTGGATGGCTTGAGGTCCCGGTGGAGGACGCCATGCCCGTGCACCACGCGGATTGCATCCGCAAGCTGCCGGAGGATACTGAAGGCCCGGACCTTGTCTATCGGTTCGCCATCAATCAGGTCCCTCAATGTCTTTCCCCTCACGTATTCCATTATTATGAAGGGCACCTCGCCCTGGCTCGAGAGTCCGTATTCGAAGATCTTCACGACGTTGGGGTGGTCTATCCCCGCGAGGACGTTCGCCTCGCGGAAGAAGCGCTTCACATATTCCACCTTGTAGGCGTTCTTCTGGAAGACCTTCATGGCGCGAAGCGCACCGCTCTCGACATTCTTGACAAGAATGACCTTGCATACCGCACCCTTGCCTATCTCCCTGACCACCGCGTATCCCTCGGGGGGGTACTTCATTATCGTGTCGAAATTGTCCTTCTGGTCGTTCAGAACCTCGCCTATCATGAGGTCGAAGCGGTGCAGGTCTATGGGCTTGGACAATATCTCGTGTGAGCCAGCCTTGACCAGGGCCACCGCGGCGTCGAAGTCGCGGGCATCCGCAATAACCACAAGCTTGGTGCTCTGGTAGTTCTGCCTCAGGAATTCGAGGATGGCATGAGCAAGGGAAGATCCGCCATGCCGGAGCGAGACAGGGCAGAAGACGAGGAAGAAGTATCGCCGCGAAAACTGCTCCACAACATCGTCCCATGCCTGGCAGTGGATGACATCGTATCCCTTCTCTCCTATCCTCCTGTCCACCAGAGCCTTGACAAAATCTTCATCCCCCACGATCATGACGCTCGGAGAGAAGACCGCACCCCTGTCCTCGATGTGGGTCAGCTCGGATATGTCTTGTCGTTCAGCGTTCATCGTTCACCGTTCAGCGTTCAGCGTTAACCATTCAGAACCTTCCCTACGGAGCAGGGTTCACCGTTTTTTACAAGAAGGAAACAAAATCGCCCACAATCATGTCATCGGCCTTTCTCCATATTCCTCTCGATAAACGCCACTATCTCCGCGCAGTCGCCAGGTCTGGCGTCCGCTTCCTTTTCGAGCATCCACATCACCAGTTCATCCATCCATGGGCTTATCTCCTTGCGCAGGGAGGATGGTCTTGGGGGATGGTGGTTCTTGACCATTTCCATCACTCCGAAGACGGTGTCGGCCTCGAAGGGCCTGGCCCCGGTGAGGAACTCGTATGAAAGGGATCCGAGAGAGAATATGTCGGCGCGATGGTCTATCTGCTTGCACGATGAGAAGGACTCCGGCGCCATGTAGGAGGGGGTTCCCATGACGTCGCTGGTCATGGTCAGCATAGAGTTCTTGTCCTTGGCTATCCCGAAGTCGGTGATCTTGACCAGTCCTCCGTGGCAGCAGATTATGTTCTGCGGCTTCACGTCCCTGTGTATGATCCCGTTGGAATGTATGTGAGCGAGGCCGGAGGCGATGTCGCGGAGCGTCCGGCATTTGTCGGGCATTGGAATTATGTTCCGGACCTGGTAGTCCGCAAGATTCTCCCCTTCGATATACTCCATGAGCATGTATGGGATCTCCTTGTCGTCGAGCAACCCGTACTTGAAGACCTTGATGACGTTCGGATGGTCCATGCCCATGAGGATCTTGCCCTCCCTGAGGAAGCGCCTCGCCCGGTTCATGCGCGTGGACGCGTCGCCATGGAATCTGAGTATCTTCATGGCGAACCTCCCGCCATCCTTCTCGACGAGCAGGACTATCCCCGCATTGCCCGCCCCGAGCGAACTGATTATCCTGAATTTCTTGCGGACGAGGAGCTCCGGGGACATGATCCTCGCGTCCTCGCCCCGCCTGGACTTTTCCTCGGCGGCCTTTATCGCACCCTCGATCTTCCCCGACAGCGTCTTCATGTCGAAGGGCTTGGCCAGATAGTCGAATGCGCCCTGCTTCACGGTCTCGACGGCATCGTCGAACAAGGGCTTTCCGCTCATGAGGATTATGGGCATGTCCGGATAGGCCTCCGAGCATTTGGTGAAGAGCTCCTTGCCGCCGGTGCCGGGCATGTTCACGTCTATCAGGGCGATGTCGAAATTCCTTATGTGCAGGAAGGATTCCGCCTCCGATGCGCTGTCCGCCAGGGCCACGTCGTAGCTGCCGGAGAGACAGGCCTCCATGAGCGACCTGAAGTTCTCCTCGTCATCAACCACCAGGATGCGCTTCCTCCCCGACGAGGAGGGAAAGACGTTCTGCGTGGTGCTCTCGATCTTCGACTCCATGCCTACCCCTGCGGTGTGGCCGCGCCTGCGAAAGTTCACTGGGCGTACGGATTCTGTAAACGAACGTAGCTTACTGAATATGTACGCACCATATGCGTTCCGCTCAACATGACATGACACGGCATTGGCTACATTATCCGGACTTGCGGAAAAATCAAGCGGCGGCTCTTGAAAAATCCGGATTCCGTGATAACGTGGCTTGCAGAAGCCTGGGGTTTCAACAATGATTTCTCCCTATGGAATTCCGCATGCCGGAAAATCTTTCCGGAATTTTCCAGTCATCCTCCTGGCTCTCGCGATCCTTCTCTCGCCACTCCGCCTCGTCTGCCAAGAAGGAAATCCGCAGGTTCCCGCGAAACGCCCCCTGAAGTCGGCAAGCGAGAGAAACTATCCGCCTTTCTGCATCGTGGACAAAGGCGGCAACGCCACCGGATTCTCGATCGAACTGATGCAGGAGGCCATGAGGAGAATGGGAGCTGAAGTCGCGTTCTCAACGGGCGACTGGGCGGATGTGATGGGAATGCTCGATAAGGGCGAGGTGGAAGCCCTCCCCCTCGTCGGACGAACCCCCGAACGCGAGGACATGTTTGACTTCACGTTCCCCTACATGACGCTATATGGAGCCATCTTGGTCCGGCGTGACGAGAAGAGCATATCGCATTTTTCGGATCTCAGGGGAAGGACCGTGTCAGTGATGAAGGGCGACAACGCCGAGGAGTTCCTCCTTAGGCAGGACCGTGGGATCACGGTCAGATCCCTGCGGTCCTTTGCCGACGCCCTCCGCGAGCTTTCCGCCGGACATTGCGATGCCGTGGTCGCCCAGCGGCTGGTCGCCCTGAAGCTGATAGACGAACTGAGGATACACAATCTCAGGATACTTGACGAGCCTCTTGCGGACTTCCGCCAGGACTTCTGCTTCGCGGTGAAGGAGGGGGACAAGGACACCCTTGCGCTGCTCAACGAAGGGTTGGCGGTAGTCTTCGCGGACGGCACATACAGGCACCTTCATTCAAAATGGTTTGCCAGATACGAACTGCCCTCCGGGAGAAGCATAGCGATAGGTGGGGACATGATGTTCCCTCCGTTCGAATTCCTGGACGGGAAGGGACAGCCTTCGGGCTTCAACACGGAGATATTCCGGGCGGTGGCCAGGGAGAAGAATCTGGAGGTCGGGTTCGAGCTCGCGGCATGGAGCGAAACCCTCGAATCGCTACGGGAAGGCAGGATAGACATGATACAGGGCATCTTCTATTCCCCCTCGCGGGCGAAGGACTTCGACTTCTCGCTTCCATACCTCCAACTCAACTACGTGGCGGTGGCAAGGAAGGATGGCCCGCCCATCCCCTCGACCATGGATGAAATGCGAAAGCTCAGGATCGTAGTGGAGGATCAGGACATCGCGCATGAAATGGCTCTGAGACACGGATGTGGAAAGAACTTATCCACAGCTCCGAACATGAGGGTGGCACTGCTTGACGTGTCCCTGGGCAAGCACGATTGCAGCATAGTCCCGGTGCAAACCGCCCAGCACATCATCAAGGACTCGGGCATCGAGAACCTGAAGATCGGCTCTAAAACCCTCTTTTCGGCCGATTACTGCTTCGCGGTCAGAAAGGGAAACAAGGCCCTTCTGTCCGAGTTCAGCGACGGGTTGAACATCATCGAGGAAAACGGTGAATTTCAGAAAATCCGCAGAAAGTGGCTCGGGCTCAGCTTCGACATGCCATACCTAAGGGTCATCCTCTTCTGCATCGGGGGGCTCGCCGCATCTCTCCTGCTGGCCATGCTCTGGGTCCGCAGCCTCCGCAGCAACGTCACCAGAAGAGTGGCGGAAATCAAGGAACTCGAGAACAAATACATCCAGATATTCGAGGCGAACAGGGACGGCTTCGTGATCGTCGATGGACAAGGGCGGATAACGGATGCGAACAAGGCATACTGCGACATGCTCGGATACGACCTCGACGAGATCAGGAAGCTACCCGACTTCTACAGCATAACCCCGGAGAAATGGCACAAGTGGGAACACGAGGAGATATGGCAGCGTAGGCTTCTCGGTTTCGGGTGGACCGGCATCTACGAAAAGGAATACATTAGGAAAAACGGAACGGTGTTCCCCGTCGAGTTGCAGGCGGGTGCAGTCAGGGGGAGGAACGGGACGATCTCGTATCTCTGGGGAGTCGCGCGCGACATATCCGAGAGGAAGAAGGCCGAGCAGGACATCAAGGGCAGGCTCGAATGCGAAAGGATAATCTCCGAAACGTCCT
>CAZGJP010000232.1:0-4561 GCA_964526605.1 uncultured Lentisphaera sp. | reverse complement strand
TGGCTGTTCTTCTGCGCCATGGTCCTGGCGTCATTCGTCGCCGGGCTTAGGAGCCGCAAGGAAATAACTTTGACATTTGGCGGGAGCGCCAGGCTGCCGCAGACAAGGAGAGACAAATGAGTTCGCTGAAGCGAGTGAATAATGTAAAAGTTATTTCTTTACGGCTCCTTAAACGGGCGGAGGCGAAATGATGCAACACCAGCACAGGCATGGACATGGCTGCCCAAAGAGAGGATTCTCTCCGGGAGAGAAGGCCACCGCAATCAGGCTCAGCGAATGTCGCGAGGGGCAGAAGGCCATCATACGCTCCAATCCCGATCTCAGGACCCTCGAGATGGGATTCTGCTCCGGCGTCCCAGTCCGCATCATGCGAAACGAGGAGTCCGAGCGCAAGATGCTTCTCTGCCTGCATGGACATCGATACATCATCCCGATCGAGATCGCAGAGCAGATATTGGTGAAACCATGCTAACCCGAGCTAATTGCAAAACTCCGGACGCGCCTTGCCGAGCGAAGCGACGCTTGCCACAGGCAAAACCGCGTCCCCTCCAGAGGCGGGCAAGCCTCCATTTTGGTGCCGATTTTTCGCAAAAATCGGCGTGATCAACAACCCACCTGAATTTTGCATTTGGAGGTGGCGAAATTTAACTTCATCCAATCGCCTCCTATCCCAGCGAACAAACACAACGGAAATGTCGCATCGATGGCGTCCAGCCTCCGTTTTTGTCGTCGGAAACGACAGACGCCAATACGTAGCTTGATTCATATCTTCTTGCAAACAAAGGATTAACGCATTACAATCCCGTCTTTGGCATGAATAATGTTAAGTGATTGTTGAAATTAAAACAACAAATAGTATTCTAACGCCAAACTAACAGAGGCCAAACAAAACAAAAGGAGTAAGGAAGATGAGAAAAACCCCAAGCGGAAGATCGCCAATGATGCTGGCGGGGATGCTATCGCTGGCTCTCGGCTGGACGGCCATCGCCCAGGAGAAAGTGACGGCGGTGTCGGAGGGAAGGACTCGAAAGGTTACGGTCGTGGAAGACAGACATCAGACCTACATGACGTCGAAGCTTTACGAGCTGAAGAACTTGAAGGGGACTGACATCACTCCTTTCATCATAGGTGCCGTGCGCAGGTATGTTCCGGGAAGTCCCGAGCCAAGCGTCCAAAGCCTCGCATACGCGAAGGACGGCAAAGAATACATCGTCGTGAACATGGCCCGCGAGATGGTTCCCTATGTTGACGACATGGTCGCCAAGCTTGACCGTCCCGCGAAGCCGGACGAGGAAGGCTCGCTGGTCGACGGCGACGGAATATACCGTTTCGTATATGCGCCAAAGCACAGGTTCACTTCCGACATGATAAACGTTGCGAGCATAGTCAGCGGCGGCGAAGGCCGTTTCTTCGCCGACCCGAGCACGAACATGTTCTACTGGAAGGACTCTAAATCCGATGGCAGCGCAGTCCAGCAGTGGCTGGAGGCGATAGACAAGCCTGCACCGCAGGTCACGCTCGCCTTCAAGGTCTACGAACTGAGCGACAACGACTTCAAGGAGCTTGGAATAGATTTCATCGGATGGAAGAACGGTCCCGGGGCGGAACTCGCCGGATTCGGAGCGGATTTCCTAGACTTCAGGGCGAACGAGGACATCTTCGCCAATTCGATGGACATGTTCTCCGGCTTCGGCAACTCCTGGGCGGGGATGATATTCGCCCCGCAGTTCGACGCCAGCTTCCTGAGGATCCTCGCGCAGAAGGGCAAGGCCAGGATCGGCAGGACAGGCGTCCTCTCCGTGAGCAACAATCTCTCCGGAGTCTTCCGCGTGACACTCGATCCGCAGATGCAGAACGTGACGAAGACCGACCTCATGGAGGCTTCCGTAGGCCCCGGCTCCAGCGGCCTCTTCGACCTCACCGTCACGGGCCCGATCATCGCCTACAACGACTCGGCGGACAAGGCCGTGGTCGTGATGTTCAACTATCTTCTCGACATGGCCGACCCGATCGAGAGGAACAACACGGGAACCGAGTTCAACAACCGCAGCACGATCACGTCGAGCATCACCCTCGCCGAAGGCGCGGAGAAGATGCTCGGATCATTCACCAAGACCCACGACGTGGAGCAATACAACGGAATGATGTTCATGGCCAATGTCCCGGTCTTGAAATATCTCTTCGGAACGACCACGCACTCGAAGAGCTTCACAAGATTCTTCGTGACGGTGAAGGCCGACTCCGCTGTAGGCGCCGCGCAGATGTCCGAATGGGCCGGCAAAATCGTCGAGGCATCGCAGATGCTCTCCACCGAAAATACCGAAGAAAAGGCGAAGTAATCAATCCATAAAACAAGGAGAACATGGAAATGAAGACAAAGATATGCATGACAAGCATGGCGGCTCTCGCGATTTTCGCAGGAAGGGCCTTCGCCGAACCGGCCACGCCACCGGCCGCCCCTAACGGAAGCGAGATACAAACCCAGCTGAGGATAGAAGTCGAGAAGGATGTTGACACTCTGCACTTGGTGTCATGGAACAACGACCCCTATATCCTCACAAAGACATACATCCTGAAGAACGCCGACCCCTACGAGATCAAACCCTACCTCAGGACCGCCGTCCGCGCGGAGAGGATACAGGGCAATTCCGCAAAGGTCGAGGCGATCAAGTTCAACGACGGAACTGGCGCGATAATAGTCTCCGCAGAGGACTATCGATTCGAAAAGCAGACCGACGGAAGCATGGGAATAGACGAGCTGGTCGAGTCTCTCGATAAACCCGACCTGAAATCGGCATCAGGAAAGAAGGCATTCGCATATTTCCCCAAATATTGGGATGCGAACTCCCTCGCCAACATACTCAGAAATGTCGGTTTGAGCGTCCAGGGAGACGACTTCGAGCTCGAAGGCGGCGGAGACACTGTCGGGATAGATCCGGACCTCAACGCGCTGCTCTTCTACTGCCCCAAGTATCAGATCAAGAACATAAAGACCATGCTGTCTCTCTACGACACGCCCACGGCGGAAGTCAAGGTGAGATATGCCGTCTATGAGCTCGACAGCGAGAACGACGACAAGCTCGGAGTGGACTTCCAGGCATGGAAGAACGGTCCCGGAGCGGACATATTCTCCGCGGCGGGCAGGTTCTCCGACGGATGGAGCGGGACGGCCTTCTCCGGACTTCCCGACGGCACCAGCTCCGGCAGCACGAAGTTCTTCAAGTTCAGCCCGCGATGGAACACCCGCTACATAGACTTCCTCGCCGCGCAAGGCAAGGCGAACGTGGTCACCACAGGCGAAATCTCGATAATGAACGGGATACAGGGGCGCATCACAAACACCGTCGAGATACCCAGAATCGAGGATGGGACCGACATCGCCGACATAGTCACGGCCGACTACATCACCCTGCAGGACCAGAACTTCCTCGCCCCAGGAGATGCCGCGGCGGACGGTTCCTACAGGATAAGGGCCGTCTCCGAAGATGGCACGCCGGTATCGAGCACCGCATTCAACGGCTCGATAGTCATAAGCCGCGTCAGCGACGGAAACAGGTTCACATACTTCATCAAGGTGCTCAAGGGCGGCAGCGCCATCACGAAGGATGGCAGATTCGTCACAGAGGCCAGATGCTTCAACCTCATCCTCGATCAGGGCGTCCAGAGGACAAGCACAGCCGACGGCTCCAACACGGACGGCGCCGGCGCGGCGATGCCCACGGACTGGGTGGCAGTGTCCCCGTGGCAGACCGACAAGAACCTGAACATCTACAGGACCGCGACGAGAAACACGACATCGAGCAGCTACGGATTCGAACTGACGATAACGCCGTCGATAACGGAGCTCACAAGCACGATGGCCATTGCCATGAACAACACCAGCCTGCTTGGATTCTCCAGCGACGGAAGCGCAAGACTCTCGACAAGCACGGTCAACACGAGAATGTCCGTGCCAAACTCCGGCGCAAGACTCGTGGTCGGAGGGGTCGAGAAGACGACAGTCGTGCAGAGCGTGAGCAAGCTGCCATGGCTCGGGGACATCCCCGGGCTCGGCTGGCTGCTCTCCAGCGAGTCCCAGAGCTCGAAGAAGACACGCATGGTCGCGGTTCTCGACTGCACCCCGGTCACACCGGACCAGAAATTGCCGGAAGACGTGATAACGGTCAAGGCTGAATCGGCCAAGTTCGACCAGCCCGCGGAAAAGGGCAATCTGCCGGGATTCGACCAGCTCGTCCTCGACGAGGAAAAGAACGGACTCGATCCACTCCCATAAGCTAAAGGACAAACAAAAAAAAGAGGCCGGAAACCCCGGCCTCTTTTTTTTTGCGTAGGGATAAGGTTTAAGGCGTGGGCTTATTCACCGTTGCTCCGCTTCTGAACCACCAGCCTTTAGCCCTAAGCCTTACGCCTTCCCCCCTGTATCCTGTATCTTGTATCCTGTATCTTGTATCCTGTATCTTGTATCCTGTATCCTGTATCTTGTATCCTGTATCTCACATCCTCTCTTCACCTCCACACATACCATAACGAGCATGCTTCATTAATCCGTACCCGCCAAGAA
>CAZGJP010000231.1:0-4614 GCA_964526605.1 uncultured Lentisphaera sp. | reverse complement strand
CGGATACTGCGTCGTTCCTCATTCATATATTTCAATATGCTCATTCGTCTCTCCTTGTCTGCGGTGGCCTGACGCTCCCGCCAAATGTCAAAGTTATTCCCTTACGGCTCCTTAGTACGGATTCAGTAAACGAACGTAGTTTACTGAATACGTACCTATGGAGTCCATGTGGCGATGCGGATGATTTTATCCGCGATTTCCCTCTTGGGACTTTTAGATAGGGATATCCTGCGGCCGTCCCTAGACATCATGACGGCCTCGTTCCGGTCGCTGTCGAATCCGATGTCCTTCCTCGATACATCGTTGGCCACAATCCAGTCGAGATTCTTGGCATTGAGCTTTTTCTTCGCGTTCCGGACGAGATTTTCCGTCTCGGCGGCGAAGCCTATCAGCAGCTGCCCCTTCCTCTTCGACCTCCCGAGCGACGCGAGTATGTCCTCGGTCTTCTCGAGGGTGATTGTGAGAGTGTCGGATTTCTTCTTCATCTTCGTCCGCGAGACGGATTCCCTGGCCGGCCTGTAATCGGCGACGGCCGCCGCCATCACGATCACATCCGCGATTTTCGCGAGCCTCCGCATTTCGCGGAACATCTCGGCGGCGCTTTCGACCTTGACCAGGACAGCCTTTGCGGGCGGGCTGATGCATACCGGGCCGCTGACGAGGGTCACATGGTGTCCGGCTGCTATCGCCGCCTCGGCGACCGCATATCCCATTTTCCCGCTGGACCTGTTGGATATGAAACGGACTGGATCCAGTCTCTCCCGGGTGGGTCCTGCGCTGACGAGGAATTTCATCTTTCCGGAGCCTTGAGCTCGCTCATGTTTCCGGCGGGGTAGCTGACGAGAATCTCCTTCAGCCTCCTGTCCATCTCTTCCGGGGCCATCAGGCCTTCCCCATCCGACGATATCGCGGGCCTGGCTCCCTCCACATTGCCCTTCCTCATCGTGATGAAGGCGACTATGCAGGCCACCACAACGATAGCGACTATGCACGCGGTGACCGCTATATTGAATGTCTTCAGCCTGCCCTGTTTCTCGACGTTGACCTGCTTGCCCTTTTCGAGCTCCGCAAGGACATCGTCCGGAACGGCGCTTTCGGATGCTTTCCCCCTGACCCCCTTGATGGCTTTTGCCGATATGGACTCGTCCAGGCCATATTGCTGGCAGAGCCTGCGCACATATGCCTTTGCGTAGACCGACGAAGGGAGTTGCTCGTGGTCGTCCCTTTCCAAGGCTTCGATGTAGGATTTCTTTATTCTCGTCTCGATGGCGACCTGATCCACGCTGAGGCCGTTTTTCGAACGCGCCTCCTGCAGGATGTGTCCTATGGAAGTGCCTTCGGAGACCACGATGTGCTTCGGATGCGGTTTCGGCTGGAGGGTCTGCTGCTGCTGTGCCGGCTTCCGTATGGGGGAGTCCATCTTTTGCTGTCCTTCGGGCTGTTTCTGCGGAGCTGCATGCTGCTGGCCATGCATCTGGTGCTTTTCCTTGGGCTGTTGAGGGGCCTTGTCCTGTTTTGCAGCCGGCATCAGCTTCACTGGCGCTGGTGCGGATTTCGGGGACTGTTTTTCCTGAGGTTTATCCTGCCTTCCTTCCTCCTGCCTTCCTCCGCTCTTCGCGATTTCCTTCAGCTCGTGCAGGGTCTTCGCAGGCTTGGTCTCCATTTTTTCGGGGGTCGGGGCAGGGCTTTGAGGCGCGGGCTGCTGCTTGGAGACGGGCGGTGGTGCCTCCTTGGCTACGAAGTCCTCCTTATCCGCCTCATTTGGCGGGGAAGCATTTTCAGGAGGCATCTGATCTGCTTTTTCAGGCTCCTGAATTGGAAGTGGCTGGAGGGGGGCTGGGGATGCAGGGGCAGGGGGCTTTTCCGCCGATGCGGAGAACGAGAAATCGAAGCCGAGCTGTGGTTCGGCATCCTTATGCTTCTTCTCCGGCTTCGCCTTCTTCCCGCCGCCAAAGAGATCTTGATCTTCGAAATCTTTCATGTCTGCAATAATTTCCCGAATATATCATCTAAAACGCGGCTTGCAACCCCCGCGAATCCAAATTAGTTCTTGTTCAATCGTCGAAGGGGACGTAGGAGTCCGCCCGCTTGAATTTCCTGGGGCCGGAGCCGAATCTGGCCTCTCCCCTGCCGCGCATCCGGAACGGCGTCCGTCTGGAATAATCCCTCTGCTCCACAAGATTCTCAGGTATGTCGCCAAGGAAGCAGGACGGCTTCTGCAGAGAGGTCTGCCCGTGCTTCATCCTGAAACTCACGTGGCTTATGAAAAGCCTGCTCTTCGCCCGCGTGATGGCGACGTAGAAAAGCCTGCGCTCCTCGTCCAGACCGCGCTCCTCCAGTGACCTCTCGTGGGGGAATATCCCGTTCTCCATCCCCACGATGAATACGACCTCGAACTCCAACCCCTTCGCCGCATGGACAGTCATCAAGGTCACCGATGGCCGCTTCTCCGCATCCTCCTCGACCTTGTCGTTGTCGTCATAAAGCGCATATTTTTCGAGGAATGCGGACAGCGTGGGGGATTCCACGCCTGGATTCTTCTCGAACGCGGCCATTGCGTTGACCAGCTCGAAGACGTTCTCCTGCCTTTTTAGCGCCTCTTCACGGTCCTTGTACATGTGAAGAAGGCCGTCGAGGTATCCGATCTCCTTCAGGAAGTTCTCGCTCTTCCACGCCAGATTGCCTCCGCTGGCGAATTCGCCCCGCCACTTCGAGAGGACCTTGCCCATTTCAAGCGCGGCCTTCGCCCCTTTCTGACCGAACTCGGCTGCGATGGCCGGATCGGATATCGCCTCCGAAAACGACTTTCCCGTCCTGCTCTTCTCAAGGCGCAGTGTGTCCAGCGCCTTGCTGCCGAGCCCTCGCGGAGGAGATGCGACTATCCTGGAGAAGCTCTGGTCGTCCCTGGGGTTCACGATCAGGCGCAGATACGCTATCGCATCCCTAACCTCGCGCCTCTCGTAGAAGGAGCGGGCTCCCACGATGCGGTAGGGTATCTGCATCTCCCTGAGGCTCTCCTCCAGCGTTCTCGACTGGTAGTTGGATCTGTAGAGGATCGCGATGTCGTCGAAGGAGAGCCTGGACGACGTCGCCTTGAGGGATTCTATCGTCTCCGCCACGTAGGAGGCCTCGGCGTATTCGTCGTCCGCCCCGGTTTCCACGATCCGCTCCCCTTCTCCGCAGTCCGACCACAGATTTTTCGCGTGGCGGTCGTCGTTCCTGGCTATCACCGCGTTGGCCGCGTCGAGGATGGCCTTTGTGGAGCGGTAGTTCTGCTCGAGCTTGAATGATCTCGTGCCGCTGAAAAACTGCGGGAAGTCGAGTATGTTCCTCACCTCCGCGCCACGCCATCCGTATATGGACTGGTCGTCGTCGCCGACCACGCAGAGGTTCATGCTGTCCCCGGCGAGCATCCTTATCAGCCTGAACTGGAGGAAATTTGTGTCCTGATATTCGTCCACCAGCAGGTGGGTGTGCCTTCTCCTGCAGGCCTGCAGGATATCGGGGGACTTCTCGAATATCCTCACGGCGAGGAGCAGGAGATCGTCGAAGTCGAGCATGTTCTGGACGAAAAGAAGGGCGTTGTATTTCTCGAAGACATCGGCGATGTTCCGCATGTCCTGGTGCTGCGCCTCGGCCCTGAGATCGGCGGGCTCCTTCATCTGCGACTTGCAGGAGCTTATAACCCTGAGACAGCCGTTCGGCTGGATCTCGTCCTTGAATCCGAGCTCGGCGACAGCCTGCTTCAGTATGGAGATCTGGTCGGATTCGTCGGCTATCGTGAAGTCGGCCGTCCATCCGAGCAGGCCTATCTCCTTCCTGAGAAGCCTCGCGCAGTAGGAATGGAATGTCCCGATGAAAACCCTCTTCGCGTCGCCCGGCCGGACAAGGGAGAACAGCCTCTCCCTCATCTCGTTGGCGGCCTTGTTCGTGAACGTCATCGCGGCGATGCAGCACGGATTTAAGCCGCGGTCTATCATGTGCGCTATCCTGTGTGTGATGACGCGCGTCTTGCCAGTGCCTGCGCCGGCGAAGACCAGCACGGGACCCTCGATGCAGCGCACCGCCTTCTCCTGCTCCGGATTAAGCCTGTCGAATATCTTGTCCTGAGTCATGCCCACCCCTTTCCGTCCTGGATTCGCGCTACTATACATCGCTTTGCTTGACTTGCTCGGATCGCGATGTATTTTTCCAGCCAATCCGCAAAAAAAAAGCGCCATCGATGAAAGTAGTAATCCTCCTGCTATTGTCGAACATATTCATGACGTTCGCCTGGTATGGGCATCTCAAGCACAAGAGCTCCCCGCTCTGGATAGCGATATTCGCAAGCTGGGGCATAGCTTTCGTGGAATACTGCTTCCAGGTCCCCGCGAACAGGATGGGACACGGGCAGTTCACCGCGGCACAGCTCAAGACGATACAGGAAGTCATCACGCTCGTGGTCTTCTCGGCCTTCTCCGTCCTATACCTCAAGGAGGAGTTGAAATGGAACTATCTGGCCGGAATCGCATGCATACTGCTCGCCGTATTCTTCGTCTTCAAGAAATGGTATCAGGAAAGATCCTGCAGGACTAGAAAAATCACTTTCCATATCGTATATTAACCAAAAAACGC
>CAZGJP010000230.1:0-4658 GCA_964526605.1 uncultured Lentisphaera sp. | reverse complement strand
TTCTTCAATCGAAGGAAGGACGGGGCCATATACGAGGAGGACGCGGTGATATCCCCGGTGAAAGCGAAGAACGGGGAGATAATCAACTACGTCGCGGTGAAGAGGGACGTCACCCGCGAGGTGGAGCTGCAGAAGCAGCTCATGCAGGCGCAGAAGATGGAGGCGGTGGGGCGGCTCGCAGGTGGTATCGCCCACGACTTCAACAACATTCTCACGGCGATTCTCGGCTATTCGGACTTGGCTCTCTCGCAGATCAGGGGCGAGGACGGCGTCCGCGAATCCGTCGAGCAGATAAGGACGGCCGGGAAGAGGGCGGCATCCCTCACGAAGCAGCTCCTGGCGTTCACCCGCAAGCAGGTCATGAACATGCAGCCAGTGTGCATGAAGGAGATAGTGTCGGACATCCACGACATGATAAGGCGGATAATCGGCGAGGGCGTGTCGATAAGCTTCAGCCTCCCGGACGAGAGACTCATGATCAAGGCCGACAGGGGGCAGATAGAGCAGGTGATAATGAATCTGGTCTTGAACGCGAGAGACGCGATTCCCGAGACGGGAGGCAGGATAGGGGTGTCGGCGAGCAGGCATGTGCAGACAGTGCCATACGACTACGCCGGATTCTCCGCGGCGCCGGGCGAGTTCGTGAAGATCTCCTTCCGCGACAACGGGCAGGGCATGAGCGACGAGGTGAAGCTCAAGATTTTCGAGCCGTTCTTCACAACCAAGCCCAAGGGAAAGGGCACCGGCCTGGGCCTTTCCACCGTCTACGGCATAGTCAAGCAGCATTCTGGTTTCATAACCTTCGAGAGCGAACTGGGCAAGGGGACCACCTTCGACGTATTCATCCCCGTCCCGGAGAAGGAGGCTGTCTCCAAGTCCGCCACGGAAATGCGGGAGGCCGGAGATGTCACGGATGCCGTCTCCAAGGGTGCCGTCCTCCTCGCCGAGGACGACAAGGTCCTGCAGATGCTCGTCTCGTCGTATCTCGGCAGGGAGGGATTCAAGGTGCTCGTCGCAGGAGACGGGCTTGAGGCGAAGCAGATGCTGGCCCAGAGGGGCGAAGAGATCAAGTTCGCCCTCATAGACCTTGTCATGCCATTCATGGACGGGGGCAAGCTGGCTGAATACAACATGAAGACCAGGCCCGACGTGAAGATAATTCTGATGTCCGGGTATCCCGATGTCCTCGACACCATAGACCCCAAGATCAAGGCTCTGCCGATGCTGCCGAAGCCGTTCTCGCAGGCGGAGCTCAAGTCCGAGGTGGAGAGGAGCTTCGGCGCCTGATCCGGCTGGCGTGCCGTTCCGTTCCCGTCGAATCGGGGATGGAGAATTTCATTTGGAGAAAGATAGTCGCATATGCAGCCGTTTCAAAATGATTCCGGATTCTGGCTCTTCTCCGCCTTCGTCTTCGCCTTTGGCGCCTGCATAGGTAGCTTCCTCAACGTCTGCATATGGAGGCTTCCCAGGGGAGGCAGCCTCGTGAGCCCCCCGTCGAGCTGTCCGTCGTGCGGACATCTGATAAGGTGCTTCGAGAACATCCCCATCTTCTCGTGGATTTTCCTGAGGGGCAGATGCTCCGCCTGCGGGAGGAGGATTTCCGCGCGCTACGCCGTTGTCGAGGCGCTATGCGGCTCGCTTTATCTCGCGATATGGCTCCAACTGCATTTCAACGGCGATCATCCGGCGGCGGCCCTGCGCCTCTTCGCAATATCGGCCCTGGCCATCACGACCTTCTTCATAGACATCAGGCACTTCATCATTCCCGATGCGACCACCTATCCTGTCATGGTGGCCGGCCTCCTGCTTGCGGCCCTGCTTCCCGAGGGATTCGGCTTCAGGAAGGCGCTGCCGGCCATTGCCTTCTCCGGATTCGGAATGGCGTCGTCCCTGGTATTCATGTCCATCGTGTCTCTTGCCGGACGTTCGGCGTTCAAGAAGGACGCTCTTGGCTGGGGAGATGTCAAATACATGGGCGCGGTCGGATCATGCCTCGGTTTTCCGGGCGCCTTCTTCACCCTTCTCTGCGGCTCGCTTTGCGGCTCGCTATACGGGCTTCTTCTGGTTTTCTTCCGGAAGAAGAATCTCGCGGCGGCCATCCCGTTCGGCCCT
Organism: uncultured Lentisphaera sp.; assembly: GCA_964526605.1. GTDB lineage: Bacteria > Verrucomicrobiota > Lentisphaeria > Victivallales > GWF2-50-93 > DYMC01. Next base: position 2,546 of record CAZGJP010000230.1, on the reverse strand, counting down.
TTTCTGGCGGTCGCAACCGTCATATGGATTTTTCTTGCAGAAGAAATCTTGAGGCTGTATGTTACCTTCTCCACTTTTCTAAGGGGAATGCTCGATTGAACAAGGGTCTTTCAATCTTTGATTTTCTGAAGGGGTTTGCCGGCAGATTGAAGAAGGAGGAATACTCCTTCATGATGCTGATGGCTCTCGCCGTCGGGATCTGCACCGGCCTGACATCGGTCGTCTTCATCAAGGCTCTCTCCGACCTCCATGGATTCCTGGACGCCATTGCCTCAAGCAGAAACATGCTCTATTTCATCCTTCCCGCCATAGGCGGCCTCCTCGTTGGCCCCATTGTCAGGTTCGTGGCTCCGGAGGCCAAGGGGCACGGAGTGCCGAACGTGATTGTGGCGGTATCGCTCGAGAGGGGAAGGATAAGGCCGATGGTCGCCTTGGCGAAGACCGTGGCCTCCATCATGACGATAGGAACTGGCGGCTCCTGTGGAAGGGAGGGACCCATCGTGCAGATAGGCTCCGCGATCGGCTCGGCCTTCTCCCAGATGCTCGCCCTGAACGAGAGAAGAACCGTGACGCTCCTGGCGTCGGGAGCGGCGGCGGGAATATCGGCGACCTTCAACGCCCCGATAGCAGGCGTCATATTCTCGACCGAGGTCATCATGAAGAAGGCCGGCCTCAAGGAGTTCGGCTCCATCGTGGTAGCCTCGGTGACATCATCCGTGATAGCACACTCCTTTCTTGGAGACAGGCCGGCATTCTCCCTCGGGACATACTCCTACGACCAGATGGAGCTGCCACTCTATCTGGTAATGGGAGCTCTCTCCGCCTTGGTGGCGGTCGCTTTCACGAAGCTGCTGCACTGCTCGGAGAACTCCTTCGACAAGCTCAAGATCGACAGCATATTCAAGCCGGCGCTTGGCGGTCTGCTATGCGGGATATTCCTCTACTTCGCTCCCGAGATATACGGCTCCGGATTTCCGGCGGTCAGCAAGGCGCTCGACGGCGATTTCACGCTGGAATTTCTCGTCCTCCTCCTCGTCGCGAAAATCGCGGCCACTTCGTTCACTCTCGGCTCCGGCGGGTCGGGAGGAGTCTTCGCCCCGCTACTCTTCATCGGAGCGGTTTTCGGAGCCCTCTTCGAGAAGGCCGCCGAAATACTCTTTCCAAACGTGGTCTCCAGCCATGGCGCATACGCCGTGGTCGGAATGGCGGCCGTATTCGCGGCCGCGGCCAAATCCCCGGTCACCTCGATCATGCTCATCTTCGAAATGACCAGGGATTACAACATCATACTGCCCCTCATGTTCGCAACCGTCGTCGCCATGCTCGTCTCCGACAGGATGTCGAGGGAGAACATATACACCTGCAAGCTGGCCGCGATGGGGATAGACCTCGAGGAGATCGAGTCCAAGAGCATACTCGAGACGATCAGCGTCGAGGACGCGATGATCCCTGAATCGCATATCGTCAAGATCCCCGCATACATGCCCATAAGGGATCTCGAGTCATATTTCCACATGAAGGACGTGAAACGCTGCGTCGTGGTGGACAGCGCAGGCAGGTTATTCGGGGTGGTCAACATAAAGGACCTGTACCGGCGTCCCGACCTTCTGGACAGCGGCATCGTGGCGGACATCTGCTCCCGCAAGCTGGTCAAGATGAGGTGTGACGATTCCCTCGAGGACGCCGCGATGGTCTTCGGAAGCGAACCCTACCACACGGTTCCGGTGGTTGACAGCTTCGACTCGAAGAAGATCATGGGGCTCCTGAGGCGCGAGGACATAATAAGCGCATACTCCAACGCCCTCAAGAACAAGAACGTGATGGAGAGATACCTCAAGTCGAGGAAGATACAGAAGGCCGCATCGGCCGAACTCCTGGAACTGAGGATCGGATCCGCCTACAAGTGCGTGGGAAGCTCCCTTTCCGAGATAAAGCTCCCGGACAAGTGCACGGTCGTGACCATATTCCGCAACAAGGAGCAGATAATACCCGACGGCAAGACACGGGTCGAGATCGGAGACAGCCTTGTCATACTCTGTTCCGACTCCGACAAGGTGATCAGGGCGCTGAAGGAGGGGTAGGGGACACACCTGTCAAGCCAAGACAGGGTTGAATTCATTTGAACTCCCAAAGTCCAACACTCAATATCCAATCCGCCGCGGCGGATAAACCGTAAACCGGATGCCGACAGCCACCTGCTTGCACGTGCGCAGGAAAGCCCCGGCACCGGTTGAAACGTGGTTCACCGGACATTTATTTGTCCGAGTCGCTGAAGACGTGCCCCCGCCATGTAGACGGGTAACGTATCAAGAATGACGGGGTTCAAAATCGCTGGACATCCGCCTCAGTGGAAGGCTATCGGCTTTATTTTCGCCTTGAGTTCCGCCTTCCTTTTTTCGGTCACCGACAGATACTTCCACCTGCCGTTCGCGAAATTGTGCGGGATGAAGTTCTCCACCCAGCCGTGGACTAGCTGGTAGGTAACTGGCGAGCTCTCGAATATCCAGGGGCATTGCCCTGCAACGTATCTTGCCATCTCCGAATAT
>CAZGJP010000229.1:0-4669 GCA_964526605.1 uncultured Lentisphaera sp. | reverse complement strand
AGCTGTCGAGATGACCCTCGAGGAGGGCGGAATAGGCCTCGGCCTGAACATACTCTGGGGCTGCGAGGGAGACAGCGTCGAATCGTTGTGGAAAGGCGTCGGATTCATAAAAAAATACAACACCTACAAATACATAAGGACCATACGCCCCCCCACGCCATATCCAGGCTCGGAATTATACTACAGAGCCATCGAGATGAAAAAACTGTCCGGACCGGACGACTTCTTCGAGAAATTCAAGAATTCCGACCTCTACATGGTGAACTTCACCGACATCCCGCTCAAGGAATTCTATGACGCCCTGCTTGCCGCCAACAGGGAGTTGATCCATGACCACTACAATCACACAGGAGGGGCGGCCGAAGAGGCGGAGTCGCTTATCAGCGCATTCTCGGATCTCTACTCCGGGAAGACAACGAAGTTCAGGGGGGCGAGGGTCAAATCCTTCGAACCCGAGACGTGAACCCAGGGGAAGCCACATGCCAGCCATGAGGCCAAGCTTCGTCGTCCTGGCGAAGGAGAAGCTCATCTCTATAGACAGCATACTCCCATTGCTGATGGAGATGAAAAGCAGGCATCCCGATTGTCGTTTCCTCATCGTGTTTCCAAGCCAGGCCAACAAATCCCTTATGACTTCCAACGTGCACATATGGGAATGCCTGCAAAGTCTCGACCCCACCATCAGCGTCAAACCCGCCGGAGCCATAAGACTCATGCTGTGGAGCATCGGCATTCTCTTTTCCCTTGCCCTTCGAAGGAATATAATCCTTAAATTCACCGATGGCTTCTTCATGCACAGGCAGTTCATGGGGATGCTCAGAATCTGTTCCAACGTGACCGAGGTGAAGGCCCAGATTCTTCCCGGATCAATAATATTCAACAAATCCATATACAAGCAGGCCCAGCTCGACGCCGACAGATGCGGCAGAAAACAGGCGGCCTTCGACTTTTTCTCCGGCGAGTTCGATCGCATCCTCTCATCCTTGGACCAGAATGTCCTGAAGGAATGCTACAAAATCGAGGTGGACAACAGTAGGCTTTTGAAGGTCGGACATCTCAGAAGCCTGCCCGCATGGAGGAAATATGTCGCGGAAGCAGCACGGAAACACCAGATAGTCGGCAAGGGGGGGCACGTCCTCTACATATTGACGACCATGGGCAAGCTTGTCAACTCGTTCCACGAACCTGAAATAGGAGAATTGCTCAGGGAGACACTCTCCGTGTTGAAGAACTACAATGGAAACTTCCACACGATATTCCGGCCTCACGCCATAACGGACATCGGGAAGTTGAAACAAATATTGGCCGAAACGGGATACTCGAATTTCAGCATAGACCACGGACACCCCATGGTGCTTGCCTCAAACGCGATCTTCGCGATCGGCAACTTCTTCTCGGCGGCTCTCTTCGACGCGTACTTTATGAACGTTCCAATAGTCGAGTATTCATCATACGACAGGGCCTTCCTCGAATCAGTCGGGGGAGCTTCGATCGCCGGACCATGCTGCGATTTTTTCCTGGACAGGGATCCGCGAATGCTCGATCAAACCGTCGGAAACCTTGTGCACGGAGTGGCGGAGACGAGACGAGACCCGGCCGTCTTCAAAGAGTGTTTCCCGGATAGCGCCCCGCAGACATTCTCGTTCCTGGAACGGCAGCTTGGATTTCAGCCAGACGACAGCAACTGAAACATGAAAATATACGTAATATCCCACAACGACAGCCCCAATTCCAGAGCTTTCAATCTCCCGCTTTTCCTCTCCAGGCGGAGCTTGAGGGCAAATGGAGTCGAAATCCGATTCCATCTCTCGATGCTGCCTCGGCTTCAGGACTGCGACGCGTTGATGATAAACTCAAACGTCTTCCGCAACTTCTGGAAGGACAGGAAATCGGACATATTCTCCTTTCTCGAATCCTCTGCGCGCAGAAAACAGAAGATCATATGGATTGACACAACCGACAGCACATGGTGCACGCAGTTCGAGGTCATGCCCTTCGTGGACCTCTTCCTTAAAAACCAGATATACGCCGACAAGAGGACATACCTGAAAAAATACCGGACAGGAAGAATCTTCACCGACTTCTTCAGGGAGGAATACAAATGCGAGGAAAAAGACTCGGAGTATTCGCTCCCCAAGGACGAGGATCTCCATAAACTCCACCTCGGATGGAACACATGCATCCACGACTACGACATCTTCAGGACGAACCTCTTCTCCAAGATGCAACACAGACTTCCATTCCCGCTTTCTTGCTCGATAAAGAAAATCAGGCTTGAACGCTTCGTCTCCCCGCGAAAACAGAGGCCAACGCCAGTGAGCTCCAGACTCGGTTATTCATACCTCAGGCCGTCGGTTTCCGAACACAGAAGAAGAGTCGCGAAAATACTGGAATCCATGGGCTGCGACTGCAGAACCGTCCCGATCGGGGCATATTTTAACGAGATGGAAAATGCAAGGATAGGGGTGAGCCCGTTCGGGCTCGGCGAAATATGCTACAGAGACTTTGAAATAATAAGAGCAGGGGCCGCCCTCGTCAAGCCGGACATGTCGCATATGGTCACATGGCCGGACCTATACCAGCCCGGCAGAACTTTCGTCACCCATAGATGGGACCTCCACGACCTCCAGGAAACAGTCCAGACGCTTGAAAAGAACGACGAGAGGCGCATCCAGATCGCTGAAGCCGCACAGAACGTCTATAGGCACCATGTTTCCGTGGCGGGCATCGAGGAATTCTCATCGAGAATCCTATCGTATTTAAAACAGGCCGGATGACGGCCGGAAAAAGGGAAGAAAAATGCAGTTTCTTAAATTCTTCAAGTTCTACCACAAGATAACCGGCGGCAGAATATACATATACATTTTCATAACGCTCATCGGAGTCGCCTTCCAAGGGCTGGCCGTCTTTTCATTCATCCCGATTTTCCAGCTCGAAAACAAAAATCCCGAGCACTATGTCCTGTTCTTCTACAGCATCCTGGACCAGATCGGCCTGAGGACAAATGATCAGCGCCTGCCCGCAATGCTCATCTTCGCCGTGTCGTGCTTCATCATAAGTTCTTGCGGAATAATAGCGTCCAAGCTCTATTCGGCATGGCTCCAGGCCTCCCTGCTCCAGAAAATAGAGATGGACATGAACAGAAGGCTCTTCCAGGCCAATTACGAATACTACATCTCCAAGCCAATGGGATACTTCAACAACGCAGTCATGCAGCAGATAATAGAGGCAGCATGCTCCTTCAAGCATTTCGCCACAATCATATTCAACATAACCTTGGCAGCAATCCATTTCACGCTGCCGCTTATGATGAACCCGACCAAGGTCGTCTTCGTATGCATAGCATTCATCCCCCTCCTATTCGTCTTCAGATACTTCAACAACAAAAACATGTTCTATTCGACGTCAAATGTGGCGAACGCATCCTCCCTCAACGTATTCCTCCTGGAAATGCTCTCCAACTACAAGTATTTCAAATCCACAAACACACACATAATCGCACTCTCAAAACTCAATGCCGAACTGGGAAAACTCTCCACCAGCATGAAAGGACTCGCCATATTCGGCGGAGTCGCCGCAGACATAGTCACACCCTTCGCGATAATCATCATGTCCGCAACCGTATACGTGGAATACAGGATGGGAAGCCAAAACCTCTCCGAAGTCTGCTTCCTGCTCGGACTCATGTACATGGCCTACCAGAAGGCGGTGGTGGTGCCTACCTCCTACCAGAAGTTCCTCGGAGCAATAGGCCCTATAAATGTATTCAAAAAACTTGACAAGGACCTGACGGAAAACGCCGAGCCAGTCTCCGAATCGGGAAAAACACCGGACTTTTCCGGACCCATAAGGCTACATGAAGTCTCCTTCAAATACTTGGCAGGTTCAGGGGAGGTGCTCAAGTCGGTCAGCCTCGAAATCCCGGCCAGAAAGTCTGTCGCCTTCGTGGGCGACTCGGGAGCGGGCAAGTCAACAATTGTCAACTTGATCACAGGACTTCTGAAACCCACCGGAGGGAAAATCTCGCTGTCCGGAGACGACTACAGCGATATCAACACGAATTCACTGCGGGATGGAATCGGATATGTCACGCAGGAGCCGGTGATATTCAACGACGACGTCGCAAGCAACATCTCCCTATGGGACGCAAACGCGAAGCGCGCGAAAATCGAGGAGGCCGCCCAAAAGGCGCACTCGGACAACTTCATAAACGCGATGAACATGAAATACCAGACAAGGCTTGGCGACGGAGGCGTCAACATCTCCGGAGGACAACGCCAGAGAATAGCGATCGCAAGGGAGCTCTACAAGGACCCCCCAATACTGATATTCGACGAATGCACCAGCTCCCTCGATTCCGCCTCGGAGAAATTCATACTCGAAAGCATAAACGACATACAAGGGGAAAAAACCGTGATAATCATTGCCCATAGGCTGTCCACAATAAGGAACTGCGACAAAATATTTGTCCTTGACAACGGCAGAGTCGCGGAAGAGGGCTCCTATGACGAACTCTATGCACGCGGTGGCAAGTTCAAGGCGATGGTGGACAGGCAGAGCTTGTGAAGGAGTTCTAAAGTTCCAAAGTTCTGGAGTTCTGGAGTGATGAAGTAATGAAGTGATGGAGAACAGTGAATTGTCGTTGAAGATGGAAAATTCACAATTCAAG
>CAZGJP010000228.1:0-4705 GCA_964526605.1 uncultured Lentisphaera sp. | reverse complement strand
TCAACGGCCTCAGATACACATGCGAAAAGACCATCGGCGTGGTGGACGACGTCCTGCACAACGTCATCAACGCGGACATAGTGGAGAAGGCCAGAAGCTTCGGATCCAAGGCCCAGTCCATCTCGGGGAAGTCATTTCTCAAGGCCAGAAGGAAGTTCACCAAGTGCCCCGACACAGGCAGGAAGCTCGACATCGGGCTCGTAGGAGAAATACACAAAGTGGACACGAAACTGATCATCGAGGCCCTCGACGCCGGCCTGCTCCCGGTCATTCCGCCACTCGCCTGCGACGATTCGGGGAAGGTCTACAACATCAACGCCGACATCGCCGCCTGCGAGATAGCCGAGGCGCTGAAGGCCCGCAAGCTCGTCTTCATCAGCGACGTCCCTGGCATACTCCTGGACCCGAAGGATGAAGCCAGCGTCATATCCACGATAAGGGTTGGCGAGATCGAAGGACTGATGAAAAAGAAGATAATCTCGGGGGGAATGATTCCAAAGGTCCAGAGCGCAGTCTCGGCACTGAAGGCGGGCACGAACAAGATACACATGATAGACGGGCGCATCCAGCACTCCCTCCTCCTCGAAATATTCACCGACAAAGGCGTGGGAACGGAGATCGTGAAGGGATGAAAAGACTCGCACACGTGTTCAAGCTCAAGCCGGGGGCGAAGGACGAATACGTCCGCCGCCACAACCCAATCTGGAAGGAACTCGAAGACACACTGAAGGCGCATGGCGCGCACAACTACTCGATCTTCCTCGACGAAAAGCGCGGAGAACTATTCGCCTACGTCGAAATCGAGGACATCGGGAGATGGAAGGCCATCGCCAGGACCGACGTCTGCAGAAGATGGTGGGAGCACATGAAGGACCTCATGGAAACCAATCCCGACAACAGCCCCGCCGCAAACCCCCTCGAGGAAGTCTTCCACATCCTGTGAAGACATCGGGAATGCCGGGGCTATTCCGTATGCCCCGCAATCTTGAGAACCTCCAGCCTGCCGTCCTCCTGTTCGACGACCGCGGAGCAGAACTCGGTCCAGCAACCGCAGTTCAGATAGCGTATCCCGGATATGTCCTTGTCCGCACACATGTGTATGTGGCCGGCTATCACCACCTTCGCGTCAGGTTGCGATTTCCGCAGTTCATGCACGACAAGCTGCTCGTAGTCGTTTATGAACTTGATCGCGTTCTTGACCTTGGTCTTGAGATAGAGGGAAAGCGACCACTGGTCGAGGCCGAAGAGCCTCCTGAAGATATTGAATATGCGGTTCAGGAAGAGCGCGATGTCATACATCGTGTCCCCCAGCCAGTATAGCCAGCCCATCTCCTTTATCACCCCGTCGAACTGATGCCCGTGCATGACAAGGCACTTCACGCCGTCTGCGGTCACGTGGACAGTCCTCTCCTTTAGCTCGATGTTCCCAAAATGCTCCGCAAGGAAAAATTCCAGATAGATGTCGTGGTTGCCTATCACGTATACGACCGAGCTGCCCTTCCTCGCAAGCCTCAGAAGCTTCTGCAGGACAGTGTTGAACTTCTCGTTCCAGTAGAAGTTCCTCCTTATCGCCGACATGTCTATGATGTCGCCGACCAGGTATATCCTATCGAACTCGTTGTCCCTCAGAAAATCGAGGAAGGCGTCCGCCTGCGATATCTTCGTCCCAAGATGCATGTCGCTGACGAATACAGTGCGGTATTTCATCTTGGTTGACGCCTCTGCATCCTGTCAGAATCCGACCAGGGGTTTCTTGTCCTGCTTCGCGATCTCCACCTCGTCCTCCCAGACTGCCAGCCCGGTCTTCAGATCGGTCAGGGTGAGATGGAAGTAGAAGTATGACTCCCTCATCCTGCCCTGGGCGGCCGTCTGCTGCGTGATCTCGCCGGCGAGACTGAAGTCCGGGGCTATCGCAGTTCCCATCTTCTGCACCGTGTCCTGGTTGAACATCTCGTCGTCCTGCAGATCCCGCACCTGCTTCGTGGCCTTGTCCTCCGGACCGTTCGCCCCCACCGCCGTGGTCGTTATCGCCTGCCCCGAGCGGAGAATCGCCGTCCTGATCTTCTGCGTCAGTATCTGTATGTCTATGTGCTGGTTGGTCGAGTTCTTGACTGTGCTCACCATGACCACCGACTTCCTGCCGTCGTTGCGGGCGAGAGAACCGGACGTGAGCATGGAATTGACGCACTTCTCGGCGGCTATCTGCCAGTCCTTCACGTTCACGTCGTTGGTGGTCGTGAGTGTTCCGGTCCCGGCCGCATCTATCCTCGCAGGATCACTGCCACAGCCGGACGCAAGCACGGCAAACGCGAGAACAGCCGCCGCGATACAGTCTCTTTTGACAATCTTCATGATGAACCTCCAGATTTTTTCCGTAATATAGGGTCGCCATCCCCTTTTGCAACTTGCAAAACGACGCGGAGTGAAATATATTTCAGGTAAAAAGCGCCATCTGCTCCAAGGAACCTGAAGCGGGAGAGGACTAAGGTGTCGAAAACAGATAAAGAAAAGAGAATCCTCATCGTGGACGACGACAAGGAGATACGGGATTTCTTCGTCCGCGCGCTTTCATCCGACGGATACGAGATACTCACCGCGGACAATGGCGACAGTGCCATGGAGATCCTCAAGTCCACCAAAAAGCCGTTGCACCTTGCGGTGATAGACTTCATGATGCCTCACAGCACCGGATGGGAGCTCATCCAGCAGATCAGGGAGAAGACCGTCCACTCCAAGATCCCCATAATCGTCTTCACAGGCCTTCTCGCCTCCGAGGACATGATGGACAAGATACGCAAGGAATGTTTCGCCATTCTCCAGAAGGGTGATTTCGACTTGGAAAGTTTCAAGAAAACAGCCAGAGAGGCGATAGAATCAGTTGGAAAATAGCACTGTCCAACCCAACCCCAAAACCACAGCCCTGGTCGTAGTGGACGTCCAGGAGCGCCTCGTCAAGGCGATGGACAAGTCGCAGATATCCGCTGCCATCGGAAGATGCGACATCCTCATGCAGGCCGCGCTCAAGCTCGCCATCCCGGTCATCGTCACAGAGCAATATCCCAGGGGGCTCGGCCCGACAGTCGAGGACCTCAAGTTGCACCTGCCATCCTGCGAGACCTTCGAGAAGACATCCTTCTCATGCTTCGGCTGCGCCGCCTTCGCCGATAGAATGAAGGCGTTGAAGACCGAACACATCGTCATATGCGGAATCGAGACACACGTCTGCGTCCAGCAGACCGCCTTCGACGCGGCGGCGCTCGGCATGGGTGTCTTCATCCCCGCCGATGCCGTCTGCTCGCGAAATTCGCAGAACAAGGAGACATCCCTGCGGCTCATGCTCGCCAAAGGCATATCGGTCACCAGCACGGAATCGCTAATATTCTCCTTCCTCCGGGACGCATCCCATCCCTCCTTCAAGGAAATATCCAGAATTCTGAAATAATTTTTCCGGCCCGCACTTGAAAATCACCGCCTCAAGACTAGATTATCCGCCCAATTTGACTTCATACAAGGCTTCTCGTCCCCATCGTCTAGAGGCCTAGGACACTAGGTTTTCATCCTAGTAACCGGGGTTCGAATCCCCGTGGGGACGCCACTATGCAAGCATAGCCTCACTGCAAATCTCGACTCCTCTGATTTGCTCCACTCCTCGAGAAAGCCAAACGGGGATGAGAACCCCGGGAACCGGGCGTTCGAGAAGCTGAAAGTCCCGAGGCCAACGGCGCTCGGGACGAAGCGGAGGGCATGCCGCCAGGCATGCAGTGAACGCAGTGAACGGCACCCCGTGGGGACGCCAGTCTTCGTCAGGAGCGAAGCGGATGACGGAGACTGCCGCGGCGTAGCCCAAGCGGAAGCGCAGGCGAAGACGGGCATGGCCGCATCTCGCTCCCGACTTCGCCTCGGCACCAATCTCTCCCCCAAAGGCCGACGCTCCATAAACTGGCCGAATGACCTTTTATCAATGTCGAGAAGAACACTGTTTTTTACGGAATGCGAGAATATCTCTCTTCCCCCAGCCTATGACAATGCTTGCCGGAGCTTTCTTAAGCAATCCCAGCAATTCAGCAAGGTCGACTGACAGTCCGCCTTTCCTATAGGGATTTTCTTCGCGCACGGCATTCTCAATCTTTTCGCCATTCACAGTTATGGTATCCGGACCGAATTCGCGGCCTCCCAGATCATATCTTATCGTCACAGGCACACCTTCAATATGGGTCCGGCACTTAAGTCCGTCCAATTTCGCGGCAATGACAGGGTCAAATATGTAGCGGCCGTAATGTCTGCGCAGTCCGAGCAGGCATTTCCGAATAAGGGAGACATATATTCCAGGTCCGCTCGAATAGATCCTCCATCCTCCGGAAAAAGTTATTTCATCCCTCCTGATCCTGCCATATTCCCTCTCGGATTCATAGCGATCCTTGAAGTCGGCATCGGAACTTGTGAAATATGTGTTGCTCTGGCGCAGGTTTGCCTTTGGAAGCGTTTTCCGGAGCATCACCGGATTTGCCACCATGAACGCCCAGAGCAGCTTTTCAGCGTTCCCGATTTTCGCCATAGCCTCCGCATAGCGCAGATGTGAGTGGACATACTGGATACCTATCTCGCGACCGAAGAAAGTAGCGGTTTCGGCGCGCTGGAAAAGCTTCATCTCTCCTCCGTGGTAGCGCGGCGGACAGTCCATCAGCTTCGCCCCATCGGGGGCGAG
>CAZGJP010000227.1:2841-4711 GCA_964526605.1 uncultured Lentisphaera sp. | reverse complement strand
TCCACGAAAAACGCGATGACGATCGCCGATGTCGGAAAGATCCCGGACACGAAGGAGAGGCTCCTGCTCCAGTCGCAGGATGTCAAGTCGCTGACGGTCGCATCCTTCCATTCCGATGGAAGGATGGCCGGATTCATCGGGCTCGACGAGTGCCGCGCACCCCGCAAGTGGCTCCAGTCGGAGGAGGAGACGCTCCGCTCCGTGTGCCGGATAATCAGCAACACCATCGCCAGACTCCGCGCGCAGGAGGAGGAGCACCTGCTCTCCACCGCGATCGAGAATAGCTCGGAGATCATTGAAATCACGGATTCGAATGCCAACATTCAATACGTCAACTCGGCCTTCGAGAAGGTCACTGGCTACAGCAAGGCCGAGGCGGTCGGGCAAAACCCGAGGATACTCAAGAGCGGCAAGCACGACGGGGACTTCTACAAGGATCTGTGGCAACGCCTAACCTCGGGCAGGACCTGGCGCGGGCGCTTCACGAACAAGAGGAAAAACGGCACGACCTACGTCGAGGACGCGGTGATATCCCCGATCATCGGCCAGGACGGGACGATCCGCAATTTCGTCGCAATAAAGAGGGACATGACGGAGCAGCTCGATCTCGAGAAGCAGTTCCACACCGCACAGAAGATGGAGTCAATAGGCCGTCTCGCCGGAGGCGTGGCCCACGACTTCAACAACATGCTCGCCGTGATACTCGGATTCGCAGAACTCGCCACATCCAAGACGAACGAGAACGATCCCGTGAGAAAGGACATCGAGCAGATCACAAAGGCCGGAAACCGCGCCGCAAACCTGACGCGGCAGCTTCTCGCCTTCGCAAGACGGGAGATGGCAAAACCCCGCATATTAGGCATCTGCGAGGCGATCCGCGATTCGGCAAGGATGATCGAGCGCATGATCGGCGAGGACATCGAGGTCGAACTCTCCCTGTCCAAGGACGAGATCCGCGTGAACATGGATCCCAGCCAGCTCGACCAGATACTCATGAACCTATGCATCAACGCACGCGATGCCATCTCGGGGAAGGGGAAAATCTCGATCTCGACATCGAAACGCTCCTTCGACGAGGAGCATTGCAGGCACCATCCCCAGTTCATCCCCGGCGACTTCGCCGTCATCTCCGTCGCGGACAACGGCTGCGGAATGGATGAAAACGTCATGAACAACATCTTCGAGCCATTCTTTACGACAAAGCCTTCCGGCAAGGGAACAGGGCTGGGCCTCTCCACCATATACGGCATAGTGAAGCAGAACGGTGGCTTTATAACGGTCTCGAGCACACCAGGACAAGGCTCGATTTTCGACGTGCACATCCCGGCCGCCAATGAAAAAGTGGAAGTCCCACCGGAGGAGAAGAAGCTGATCCAGGCCGCCGAAACGGTCCAATGGCAGAACATGACAATACTCGTGGCCGAGGACGAGCCGTCCATCCTGACCGTCTGCAGGAGCATGCTGGAGAACTCGGGCTACAACATGATCGAGGCCGACAGCCCCATCAAGGCTCTCGATCTGGCGACTAGGCGCAAGGAAAGGATAGACCTCCTCCTCACCGATGTGGTAATGCCGGACATGAGCGGAAAGGAGCTCGCGGACAAGATCTGCCAGATCCACCCGGAATGCAAGGTGCTCTACATGTCGGGATACACCGCAGATATAATTTCGAAGAAAGGAATTGTGGGAAGGAACGTCGGGATAATACGCAAGCCTTTCACGAAGGCCGAACTCGTGGAGAAGGTGAAGCAGGCCCTCGCAGACGCCGCAACGCAACGAGGAGGGTGGATAAAGTAGCTTGCGCCGAGGCGGCGCAAAGTAGGGCGGTCGTTCCCGGCCGCCAGGTAGGGCGGCCATTCCTGGCCGCCAC
>CAZGJP010000227.1:0-2741 GCA_964526605.1 uncultured Lentisphaera sp. | reverse complement strand
GCAGGAATGCCCAACATACTTCGGAAAGCAGAGTGGCGGAAAGTAGGGCGGTCGTTCCCGGCCGCCAGGTAGGGCGGCCATTCCTGGCCGCCACCAGAAAGCACGCAACCGGGATGTCGGGCAGGAATGCCCAACATACTTCGGAAAGCAGAGTGGCGGAAAGTAGGGCGGTCGTTCCCGGCCGCCAGGTAGGGCGGCCATTCCTGGCCGCCACCAGAAAGCACGCAACCGGGATGTCGGGCAGGAATGCCCAACATACTTCGGAAAGCAGAGTGGCGGAAAGTAGGGCGGTCGTTCCCGGCCGCCAGGTAGGGCGGCCATTCCTGGCCGCCAAGGGAGAAACAAATGAAATCATTTTTCATCGAGAACGCGGACTACGTTGATTTCCTCTACGGAGTATCCTGTCTTCTCCTCGTCTTCGTGACCGCACTTGTATCCAGGGAGACGCGAAGCAGGCTGAGGTGGGGCCTCATGTTCGTTTTCGCCCTGACCCAAGCGCTGATTCTGTCCGAAAGACTCCTGCTTGACCCTTCACTGCAGACAAACCGATGGTTTCAATACGCGTCCATTCTCCTCAAGGCCGCCAGCTACGTCTTCCTTCTGCGCTTCGGCGTCTCAGGATTCCAGGAATATGCAAAGATTAAACTGCCCAGGGCACTCCTTCTCGTCCCGGCCTTCATCGTTCCTCTGGGGCTTTTCCTGGGCCCCACCGGAGTCGCGACGGGTCTGGGCTTCTCTGTGCTGCTCCCCGCCGGCATCCTCTCGGCCGCCACGCTATACATCAAGGCGAAGAAGCATTCCAGCAGGGAAAGGAGACAGCTCACCTTCGTTTCTCTATCGCTTCTGGCATTCATCATCCTCTCCGCCTGCTTCCCCTTGAACGCCTCGCTGGCGATCTCCAGATTCATGAGCAAGGACTTCTTCCTGGATATCGCCGGATTCCAGCCGGAACTGCTCAAGTCGCTCCTCGTCTCGATGCTCTCGGTGAATCTCTGGCGATTCTACGTGCTCTCCACCTGCAGGGAGGCGGGAAGCGCGGACAGCTACAGGAGGGTCCTGCGCCAGAGCAACATCTTCACGACCGTCATGCTGTGCATACTCGCGGCGGGCTGGTTCTTCACCGACAAGGCATCTGGGCAGATGGAGAAGTCCAGCGAGTTGAAGATGAGCCTGAATGCGAAGACCATCGCCGCGATGATGAACCCGCAAAGGATATCGGGGCTGAAGGGGGGGGCGGAGGACCTGGGGAGCGAAGACTACGCCTGGATAAAAAAACAGCTCATACTCGTAAGAGAATCCAACAAGGACTACAGATTCATCTATCTGGCCAGGATGAACGGCGACGGGACGGTGGTCATCCTTGCCGACTCGGAACCGGAATCATCCGACGACTACTCCCCTCCCGGCGACATCTATGGCGAGGCGCCGGAGGAGCTCGAGACCACGGTTCAGACCGGCAAGGCCACAACCGCCAAATACCAGGACCGCTGGGGACACTGGCATAGTGCATTCGAGCCGATATGCGATCCCGCGACCGGAAAGGTGGCCGCGGCTCTTGGAATTGACACGTCCATGGAGGAATTCCTCCACGAGCGCGGCGACGCCCGGAGGCTACCCATGCTCATAACCCTCCTCTTCATAGCCATGCTCTCGACCCTCGTATACGAGCAGCATAAAAGCTTCGACTCGATGCTCATGCGGGAGAGAAGCCAGTCACGGCTCGAGGCCGTCTTCGCATCCTCCCACGAGGCCATGTTCATACTGGGCCTCGACGGAGAGACGCTCGACTGCAACAAAAGGGCCGTCTCCATGACCATGCTCACCAAGGAGAGGATACTGCATTCGAAAATGCTGCAGGGCATCCTCCCGATGATAAATGGGAACAAGAAGTTTCTGGACTTCTGGGACAGGGCCGTCGAGGGGGCCAGGCAGGTCTTCGAGTGGAGGCTGGACGCCGCAATCGACAAGAATCTCGCCCTGAGGGTCACTCTCACTCCGTTCGACGACGGCTACCACAAGCAGATATTGGTCTCCATGGACGACATCTCGGAACAGAAGAAGGCCCAGAGGGACATCGTCGCCGCCAAGGAATGGGCCGAACTGGTCAACAAGACCATCCCGAGCGCGGTCTTCACCGTAAACACCGACAAGCTGGTGACCTCGTGGAACAACAGGGCGGCGGAAATCACGGGATTCTCGGAGAAGGAGATTCTCGGAAAATCCTGTCTCATCTTCGGCAAGGAGCCATGCCAGGGCAAATGCGGCGCATTCTCGGACGACATCCCCAAGCCGATACGCAACAGGATATGCACGATACAGACGAAAACCGGCGAAACAAGGACCATACAGAAAAACGCAGACATCATACGCGACCCGAACGGAAAGGTCATAGGAGCCATCGAGAGCTTCGAGGATATAACGGAAAAGAGAAAGGCCGAAGAGGCTCTTGAGGAGAGCGAGAAGAGGTTCATGGATGTCCTCTACAGTTCGCACGACGCCATCCTCCTCATCGAAGGGAACACATTCATAGACTGCAACGATGCGACTGCGAAGATGCTAGGGTACGCGAATAGGCGGGACTTCCTCATGACGCATCCTTCCGAGCTCTCACCTCCAGTCCAGCCAGATGGCAGAAATTCGTTCGAGAAGGCCAACGATATGATGAAAAAGGCCCTCGAAGCTGGCTTCCACAGGTTCGAGTGGATGCACAGGAAGGCCAGCGGCGATGACTTCCCCGTGGA
>CAZGJP010000226.1:0-4712 GCA_964526605.1 uncultured Lentisphaera sp. | reverse complement strand
CCGCTCCCACTCCGATATCATGGGGGGAACTTTATTCGGCACTGCAACAGGGAGTGATAGATGCCGCGGAAAACAACCCGCCCTCATACTATACGAACCGTCACCACGAGGTTTGCAAGTTCCTATGCATGAACGAACACACCATGGTCCCAGACATCCTCCTAATAAGCACCAAGGTATGGGATAAACTGCCCACAAACCTCCAAGACGCGCTCCGGAAGGCCGCCCATGAGTCATCCCTTTTTCAGAGAAAACTTTGGGAGCAGGAGACCGAAGAAGCGATCTCAAAGGCGAAGGGGGAGGGTGCAATCATCACTTTCCCCGATAAGGAGCCGTTTATCCAGAAAATTGAACCAATGCTCGAGTTCTACAAGAAGGGCAGAATCGGAGAGCTAATTGAAAAAATAAGGAGAATCCAGCCATGATGAAAGCGCTTTCGTTCACAAAGGCATCGAGAGCGACTCTCGTCAGGTCCTTGGAGACCGCAGTGGTGGCCGCATTCACCGCTCTCGTGGCGAGCGTCCTCTGGGGGGTGCTCTCAAGATATCTGCTTGGTGGACAGAGCCGTTGGACCGAGGAGCTCTCAAGGGTGCTGCTTGTCTGGATATCTCTGATGGGAGGCGCACTTGCCTATGGTCAGAAGGCTCACCTCGGAGTGGATTACTTAACCGAGAGGATGGACCAACAATCACGGAGATATATGAAGATATTCGTGGATTGCATCGTCCTCGCTTTCGCCGTCTTTGTTCTTCTAATAGGAGGATGGCAACTAGCATCCGAAACATTCGCCATGAAGCAGATGATGATGGCAATTGGAATACCCAAGGGCTTTGTATACGCTTCGGTTCCGCTGGCTGGACTCTTTTTCTGCATCTTTTCAGCCGAATCCATTATCGAGACATTGTCTTTATCAAACACGAAGAGGCAAAACAAAGAGCTTTCAAAGGAGGGAATAGATGTCTGATGCGATGATAGTCCTTTTCATTGGTTTCGTTGCAATGCTGGCCATTAACACTCCTGTATCTGTGGCTATAGCGGTATCATCATTTCTGGCAATACTGTCGACTGGCAATCACGCGGGCTACTCCGTCGCCATGAAAATTGCCGATGGTGTGGACAGCTTCTCCCTGCTGGCAATCCCATTTTTTATCCTTTCTGGAATATTGATGGGAAGGGGTGGAATAGCAGGAAGGCTCATTGCATTCGCGAATGCCGCGGTCGGATATCTGCCCGGAGGGCTCGCCTATGTCAACACATTGTCATGCATGCTTTTCGGCGCCGTATCCGGTTCGGCGTCCGCTGCAGTATCATCCATCGGTGGATTCATCATTCCGGAGATGAATAAAAAAGGATACAGCCGGGAGTTCAGCGTCGCTCTCACAGCGACAGCCGCCACCACGGGATTGCTCATCCCTCCGAGTAACATCATGATAGTCTACGCGGTCTCCGCGGGAAGCGTTTCTATCGCAGCGATGTTCATGGCCGGGGTCATCCCAGGAGTACTCTGCGGTCTCAGCATAATTGCGATGTCGTGCGCAATCGCGCTGAAGCGTGGCTACAAGGCGGGAGATCATGCGTCTTTGCGGGATGTTCTAAAGACGTTCACAAAGGCGCTCCCAGGTTTGCTGCTCATAATCATTGTCCTTGGCGGGATACTCGGCGGTGTATTCACCGCAACCGAAGCGGCGGGAATCGCCGTGGCATATTCGTTAATCCTCGCAATACCAATATATCGGGAGGTCCGAGGGAGTGACATGCATGAAATACTCCTCCAGTCCGGTCGGATGACCGCTGTAGTCATGTTTCTCATCGGAGCGAGCTCTGCAATGTCGTGGATACTCACCACCCAGAACATTCCGCAGTCGGTGGCGGAAGCCCTTCTCGGAATATCCCAGAATAAGCTTGTCATACTCATGATAATCAACGTCCTTCTTCTCTTTGTCGGGACCTTTATGGACATGACGCCAGCCGTCCTCATATTTACCCCGATATTCCTGCCAGTGGTGCAGGAGCTGGGCATGCATCCGGTCCACTTCGGAATAATGATGATCGCAAACCTCTGTATAGGGCTCTGCACACCGCCCGTCGGCGCATGTCTATTCATCGGTTGTGGAATAGGCGAAACTTCCATTGCGAAAGTCACTCCACCCATGCTTCCTTTCTTCGGAGCGATGTTGATCTCATTGATGATGACGACATACATCCCAATGATATCGTTGTGGCTTCCATCTGTCCTCCGCCTACTGAAGAATTAGCCCGTTTTTCCTGCGAAAAACGGGTTGGAGCGTGATATTTTTCAATGGAATATGGTTTGTCGAGGCGTAGCTCGAAGCGGTTTGGACACGCCCGTCTTCGCCCTCGGCTTCGCCGCGGCAGTCTCTGTTCTCCGCGCGCTTCGAACGAAGACTGGTGGGCGCTACTGGACTCGAACCAGTGACCTCTACAATGTGAATGTAGCGTTCTAACCAACTGAACTAAGCGCCCAAGCTGGGGAGGCAGTTTGGGTTGAATGAGCTGATAATATAGTTCATGGGATTGAATTGTCCAGCGGGTTGATTGGAAGCGTGGGGGCTGTCAGAATCCGCCGAATGGATCGATCAGGGCGCGGAGCAGTTCGTCCTGGCTCCATTTTCTCATCTCATCCACGGAATGGGCGTCCTGCACGCTGAAGGTTCCGGAAGCGGTTCTTCTGAGGGAATAGAGGGCGGCGCCGCATCCGAGCTGTCTGCCGATGTCGTGGCATATCGTTCTCACGTATGTTCCCTTCGAGCATGAAATGGAGAAATCCACGAAAGGCATTTCGATTTTTTCGATTTGGAGCGCGTGTATGGTGATTTTTTTCGGCTCCCTCTCGACCTCCAGCCCCTTGCGTGCAAGTTCGTACAGCTTCCTTCCATCCTTCTTCGATGCGGAAAACATCGGCGGCGTCTGCTCGATATCACCCTTGAATTTCGAGAAAGCCGATGCTATCGCCTCCTCCGGGATCGGGCCAGGATCCTTTTGCGATACGATCTGGCCGTCCATGTCCTGCGAGTCGGTCTCTATGCCCAGCTGCATCCTTCCAGCGTATCCCTTGTCGCTGTCCATGAGCTTGGAGCTCAGCTTCGTGGCGTGTCCGATGACGACCACGAGGAGGCCGGTCGCGGCCGGGTCGAGTGTGCCGCAGTGTCCTGCCTTCTTTACGTTGAAGGTTTTTCTGACGAAGTTGACCACGTCGTGGCTGGTCCAGGTGGAGGGTTTGTCCACGAGGAGTATTCCGCTGTGCTGGAAGGATGATTTGTCCATGGTGTTTTGTCCCGCCTATTTCATCCTTTTGTCTTCAGTTCCGCTTCGATGTTCTCGAGGAGGACTTTTTCGGCGTGCGAAGCGGACTTTGTGTTGATGAATGCGCCTGCGGCCAGTTCGTGTCCGCCGCCTCCTATCCTTCGGGCTATTCTTCCGACGGAGAAGGAGCGGTCTCTGGATCTCAGAGAGAGCCTGTATCCGTCGCTGTTCTCGTATATGAAAGCGACTGCGACTGTTCCGTCTATGCATCTGATGATGTCTATGAGTCCTTCGCTCTCCTCGGGATTGAGGCCGTGGCTGTAGAAGAGCTTCTCGTCGAGCAGGGCGTATGCAAACTTGCCGTCGAAGGCGGTCTTGAGCCTCTTCTCTATGATTTCCCCCTCGATCTTCGCCACGGAGAGGGGCTTGGAGAAGAAGAGCTCCTTCGAGAGGAGGCCGAAGTCAACGCCTTTTTCGATCAGTTCCGCCGCGGCGCGCATCGCCCTGGGGGAACTGTTGTCGAACCTGAATCCTCCGGTGTCGGAGAGGATGCCTATCAGCAGGGATCTGGCGGCGTCCGGAGATATCTTCAAGCCTGCGAATTTCGCAAGGTCGAGTATGACTTCGGCGGCGGCGGACGCCTCGGAATTGACCAGATTGAGGCGTCCGAATATCTTGTTGTCCGGGTGGTGGTCTATGTCTATGAGGAAGGCTCCGAGCCTCTCCAGTTTCACGTTTTCCGGAAGGTTCGCCCTGTCGGCGGAAGAGAAGTCGACGCAGAACACCGTGGAGTATGCGGAGATGTCGGGAAGCTCCCCGGTCGTGACCTGGTCGCCTGCGAATTTCGCGTATTTGGCCGGGACGCTGTGCGGCATGTAGAAGTCGGCCTTCTTGCCGTTGTCCCTCAATATTCGCATCAGGCCCAGCGAGGAGCCCACGGCGTCGCCATCGGGATTGAAATGGGTGACAATGAGGAATCTGTCGGAGAGATGTATGTGCTCCGCGATTTCGCGCGAATTGTCTATGAGCATGATCGTCCTCTTTTGCAGCACTGCATGAGCTTGTAGGCGAGTTTTGCGGCAGTGTAGTCCGGGTGGTGGAGTCCTTTTATCGGGGCGAGTTCCACGATGTCGAAGGCGATGATGCGCGCCTCGCCGGATATTCTGTCAAGTATCCGCATTGTTTCGTCCCAGAGGAGGCCTCCTGGCTCCGGGGTTCCGGTGGATGGCATTATTGACGGGTCGAGGGCGTCCACGTCGAAGCTGACGTAGATGTTCTCCGGGAAGTCCGCCGGGACTAATGTTCCGGGGATTCCGCGTTCGTGGATGGTGTCTGCGTCGAGGTGGTGGATATTGTTGGATTTTCTGTATTCGGCCTCCTGTTTGCAGTATGCCCTTGTGCCTATCTGCATGATCCGGCTTGAGAAGTCCTCATGTATTCTGCGCATG
>CAZGJP010000225.1:387-4726 GCA_964526605.1 uncultured Lentisphaera sp. | reverse complement strand
ACGATGCTTCGGTTCCTGCGCGCGGTTTACCCGCCTCACGCAGTGCTGGCGGGTTTACCCGCCATGGCGTGCAACCAAGGTTGGATTTACCCCGGATGCGGAGTTTTGAAATCAGCTCGGGAGATTATCGAACGGATCGGAGCGACCTCGATACCGATACCGCCCCCGACCCCGAGGAACTGGAAGAGAAGCGGGAGCCAGGCAGTGAGAACATATTCGCTAATCTATCCGCATAGGATTTTATTCGGCTGTGGGACGATATCGGAGTTGCCGAAACTGCTCGGAAACAGGAAGAAAGTCCTGTTGGTCACTGGAAAAAGCGCGAGAGGCAACGGCCTCCAGGACAGGCTCTTGAAGATGCTCCCCGAATCGGGGGTCGCTCCGCTCTGCGGAACCGTCGCAGAGGAGGCTCCCCTCGAGTCGGTCGATCATATTGTATCGACCGGCAGAGAGATCGGCGCCGACGCTGTTCTCGCGGTTGGCGGCGGCTCGGTCATAGATGCCGCGAAGGCCGCTGCGGCGATAATACCAAGCGGGGGGATGACCGCCGACTATTTCCACGGCTCAGCGAAAATCGCAGGGAAAGGGCTCTTCTTCGTCGCCGCCCCCACGACTGCCGGGACAGGCTCGGAAGTCACGGCGAACGCGGTCCTTTCCGACAAGAAAAACATGGCTAAGAAATCAATTCGCGGAGACTGTCTGATTCCCGACATCGCCATCGTCGACCCTGAACTCACATTCTCGTGTCCGGCATCTCTCGCGGCCGACAGCGGAATGGACGCGATTGTCCAGGCAGTCGAATCTCTCGTCTCCCCTGAATCGAATGCGCCAAGCCGTTCTCTGGCCCTGAAGGCGGTCGGGCTTCTTGTCTCTCACTTGGAATGCGCCGTCGCCGGGGACAGGCCTGCGAAAATCGCAGTAGCGGAGGGTAGCCTGCTTTCGGGGATGTCATTCTCGCAGACCGGGCTTGGTGCCGTCCACGGACTTGCCCATCCGATAGGGATGAAATATGGCATTCCTCACGGACGGACCTGCGGGATACTGATGCGGAGCGTCTTCAGGATGAATCTGGCGAAAGTCCCCGGTCTCTACGACGAGGCGGCGAAGGCTTGTGGGCTTCGCGGTTCGGCGGAATTCCTCGACGGGCTGGACCGGCTCTGCGATGCGACAGGCATTCCTGCGAATTTCGCGAAGCTCGGCCTTTGCAGAGAGGATTTCCCTTTCATCCTCAAGAACTGCCGCAGCCGCAGCATGGAGCGGAATCCATGCCCATTTTCGGACGGAGAAATTGAAGAGATGCTGGAGAAGGATGCAGGATGCGGGATGCATGATCCAGGATACGCCGTTCAGCGTCAACCCGTTCCAGCCCGCCCTACGGAGTAGGGTTCAGCGTTATTTTTCCACTGGCCACCGATTCAGAATCCGAAAGGCCATGGAATTTAACTTGATACCAATCCTACACTAATGGAACACTAACGAACTACGAAAGACGCGGAAATCGCCAAACCTTTTTTCCCTCTGTGTAGAAAGACTTTTCACAAGGAGGTAACGGAGGAAACGGAGGAAAATGAATTTGCCGCTGTCCGCGCCAGCGCGGACAGGTGTCGGACTGCAACTGAAAGACAAAGCCTGCGGCCTTGCCTTTCGGTTGCGGACCGACTGTCGCTCTCTTGGGAGCGCGGCAAATTCTGGACGGCAATTTTTTCGCGTCTTTTCGCGTGTTTCGTAGTTGGAATGCGGTTGTCATTAGTGACGAGTTAGTGTCAATTAGCTTGCCACGGCGTAGTCCTCCAAAGGAGGAAGACGGGTGGTTAAAAACTTTCTTTCCTCCGTTACCTCCTTGTAAAAATTTTTTTGGGAAAAAAGTATCTCTGGATTTTCCACGTTTCAAGGGGGGACATGGGCAGACTTGTCGTTGTCTGACCTTTCAATTCTTCGGACTTCGAAAAAAGTTTGAATTCTGTTAAAACCGTTTCCCCGGTTTGACGCGGAGCTTTCAAGACATAGTTTATGCCCGTCATGAAGACAGCTTTTTCCACAGGCCTTCCCGGCTCCGTAAGACGGCATATTTTCAGCGCGGTTCTGCTGATTCTCTGCCTGGCCGCTCCATCCTCCCATTGCGGAGAGGGCTTCCATTTCGTCCAGATATCGGACATCCATTTCGACGGCGGGCGCAACACGCGGCGCATGGAACACGTGGTCGAGGCGGTGAACAAGCTGCCAATGCAGGTCGAATTCGTGGCCATCACCGGCGACATCATGGCGGACAACATCGAGAGGGAGGAGATCGTGGCCCAGGGGCTTGAAATCCTCTCCCGCATCAAGGCGCCGCTCTCGCTGCTCCCCGGGAACCACGACATACTTGTCAACAAGCTGGAACAGACCCTTCCATTATACCGGAAGCATTTTGGAGAGCTCAGCCACAAAAGGGAGGTCGGGGGAGTCATCATGCTGTTCCTCTACACGGAACCCCTGCGGAAGAAGTTCCAAGTCGAGGGCTACGATCCCGCCGCATGGCTGGCAAAAGAGCTCGACTCGGCGCAGAACAAGCCAGTCGTCATATTCCACCATTCCCCATCCTCGACTGATTTCTACAACAACCAGCTCCACGACTCCTGGCCGCCGGACGAGGTCGAAAAATGGGAGAAGCTGGCGTCACGCCCAAACGTGAAGGCCATAATCTGCGGCCACTTCCACAGGGCGGAACAGCATTGGCTTGGAAATGTCCCGATATATGTGGGAACGGCCGTCGCCCACTACTGGGGGCGCGAACCGACATACCGCATATACCACTACGATCAAAAAAACGGCAGGCTGTCCTATAGCACTCAATACATCGAGAATCTCAAGGAGGAGGAGGACAGGTGAAAATGAAAGCGGTGCATTGACTGGCTTTTCAACCACGAATAACCAGGCCAGGGAGCCACTGCCATGCCAAGCCGCCACAAAGTAGTTTGCGCTGTCCCAGCGCAAACATCTTTGCGCCGGGGACGGCGCAAAGTACTTGAAGCCGCTTGCAAAACTCCCTGCGGCCGCGCGGCAGCTTATTCCGGACACGAGACCGCGCCGATTCGAAAGGGGCATACCTGATTGGCGTCATCTTGAATTCCATGGCTTTTCGGGGTCTGAATTTCCCCCAGGGAGTTCTACTCCTTCACGTAGATCTCCACCTCGGCCAGCCCCTTATCGGCTATCCCCAGGTCGCGACCGGCCCGCTTGGTCAGGTCTATCACACGCCCCCCCACGAACGGCCCCCGGTCGAAGATGCGCACGTATATGGTCCGGCCATTGTCCACGTTCCTCACCTTCACTATCGTCCCCATCGGAAGAGTCCTGTGCGCGGCCGCATACTTCCAAGGCCAATATATTTCACCCGATGCCGAGGCCCGGCAGTAGAATCCCCATCCGTAGTATGACGCGACTCCATTCTCGTATCGGGTCCAGCTCCCCCAACTGCTGGGAGGATATAGATAGATCAGGAAGAGCACGAAGGCAAGAGCCGACATCGCCCTGCAGAACGGCTCCGAGTCCCTAGTCCGCCTCTTGAGCCCCCGCCATGAGTCCTGGATCGTCCCTGCGAGAGACTCGAGAAAACGCCTCATCTCCCTCTGCCTGCCCCCGCGGAAGAATAGCCTTATGCAGAACTCCAGCATCCCGAAAAGAATGAAGAAAAGGACGCCGGCAAAGAAGAACATGCATTCCCAGAAAAGCAGCAACGCCTTGTCAAATGTGGTCTTCATGCACGAATTCTACGCCATGAACCTGGTGTTTTCAAGCGGATGAAGAAAAAAAACGGGGCCCATGCAGGCCCCGCAGGATAAAGATCATACACGTTGGATCAGAACCAGCCCTTCTTGTTCGTAATGTAGGTGTTCACGAAGTCCTCGTCGGACTTTGTGAGGTAGATTATCCCCTCTATGAGCCCTATTATTCCTCCAATCCCGCAGCAGAAGGCGAGCAATATCTGGATTATCCCCTCCTTCGTGTAGCCAAGTATGAACTTGTGCACACCAAAGCCCCCAAGCAGAATCCCGCAGATTCCCGCCGCCAACTTCTTCTCCGCACCCGGAACTGTAGCCATAGCAACCTCCATTGATTTTAGCGGATTAAGTTAAATCACATAAGCTCTCCTTGCAAATGGGAAAAGCTGAATTATCATATTTTTCATCTTTCACAAACCCAAGGAGGCAAGATGAACATAGACATCGGCAAGGCATTCTCGTTCGCACTCGAAAGGATAAAGGCAAAACCCGCATATAACAACGACGTAGTAAAAATAGACCCCCAAATATCTTGCGGGTAAACATGGAAGGCAACCGCCAAAGGATAAAAGGGGGAT
>CAZGJP010000225.1:0-377 GCA_964526605.1 uncultured Lentisphaera sp. | reverse complement strand
TCGTTCGCACTCGAAAGGATCAAGGCAAATCCCGCCTATTACATCGTCGGAGGACTCATAGTCTCCGCAATATCCTTCGCGGTAAGCATGCTCGGCAACGTCCTCAGCTTCATCTGGGGCTTTTTCATCGGCATCTTTGTCAGAACACTGAACTTGCGTGGCGATATCGCCCAGCAGGTCGCCGGAATCCTAGGCGGCCTCGGAGGCGCAATGATAGGAATGATCCTGGGGTTCATAGTCGCCCCGTTCTTCGTCGGATTCTTCAGGGGCATAAAGAAGGAGTATGAAGGCGGAACGGCGGAAATAGGAGATGTCTTCTCGGCCTTGAACATCTTCATCCCATCAATGCTCAACTACGCCGTGGCAAGCCTCGTGGT
>CAZGJP010000224.1:0-4750 GCA_964526605.1 uncultured Lentisphaera sp. | reverse complement strand
CTGAGCCTTCTGTTCACGGGCGAAGTCCTCGTCGCGGAATATTCTCTGGACAGCGGATTGAGAACCCCTTTCGGACAATACGTCAACTTCAATTGCGAGCTCGTCCCGGAGATATCGAACCGCGAGATCAGGATTCACGTCGCGTCCGTGAGCGCAGGCTCGATCTCGGTGCCTCCGGACAGGATCAACAAGCTCATCGCCGACCAGATACGGAGAGAGAAGGACAATCCCGAGACGGGCGATTTTCTCGAGGCCGTTAAGGAAGTGAGGATAGAGGGTGGGCAGGTCCGCGTCAAATACAGCCCGGCGGCGATGATGAAGCTCATCATGAAGCGTTCCGGAACCTCGATGCTGCCGGGGCAATGAAACTGGTCCATATCATGTATAAAAGCTGTTTAAAGCGCGTGCTGGACATCGTCCTGGGCCTTCTGCTCATGCCTTTCTTCATCGCGCTGGCGATACCCGTGGCCATCATGATCAAGCTCGAGTCGGGAGGCCCCGTGTTCTTCCGCCAGAGGCGAGGCGGAAGGAACGGAGCGTATTTCGAGATATTGAAGTTCCGGACAATGTCGTCCTGTCCGGATTCGGAGAGAAAGGAGTTCGAGCCTGGGGAGAAGAAGAGGATCACGAGGTTCGGGGCCCTGCTGAGGAGAAGCAAGCTGGACGAGACCCCGCAGATAATCAATGTGATTCTAGGAGACAAGTCGTTTGTCGGTCCGCGTCCGGAGGTTGGGAAGTACATCGAGGTCTATCCGGATCGCTGGGCGAGAATACTCTCGGTCCGCCCCGGGGTCACCGACCCCGCATCGGTGGAGTTCAGGAACGAGGAGGAGATCCTCGCCTCCGCCGCCGATCCGGAGAGGAAATACATCGAGGAGGTCATGCCCCTCAAGCTGTCCCTCTACGAAAAATACATTTCACAAATATCATTTCTCGGAGACATGGAAGTAATTGCGAAAACAATATTCAGCGTCCTGCTGAAATAGCATTGGCGAAGGGCGCAGGATGCAAGATTTCCTCCCGGAAAAGGAGTCAATACATATGTCCATTGTTCGTTTCACTTTGTTCGGAATGATTCTAGGAGCCATTGCGATGAATGCAGGAGACAAGAAGGACGCCCCCGACAAAATCATCACGTACAAGACGATTGGAGGGGAAAAGCTCGCCCTCCACGTTTTCGAACCGGCGCACGGGACGAAAAACGCGTCGGGAGCACCAGCGGTCATTTTCTTCTTCGGCGGCGGATGGGTTTCTGGCAGCCCGGCCCAGTTCCACCCTCATTGCAGGCATTTCTCGTCGAAGGGGTTCGTGGCCATCTCAGCCGAGTACCGCATACGTGGGAAGCACGGGACGACGCCTTTCGAGTCTGTGAAGGATGCGAAATCGGCCATACGGCATATCCGGTCGCACGCGGGGGAATTCGGCATATCCACGGACCGCATTATCGCGGCAGGAGGCTCCGCTGGCGGCCATCTCGCGGCATGCACGGCCCTGATCGAGGGCAACGAGGAAGATGGCGAGGACCTCGGCATCAGCTCGGTCCCTAACGGGCTGATACTCTTCAACCCGGTCCTCGACACCACCGAGACGGGATATGGTGCAGACAGGTTCAAAGGGCGGGAGAAGGAGCTTTCTCCAGTGCATCACATAAGGCCCAAGCTGCCAGCCTGCATAATATTTCACGGCACAGCCGACAAGACGGTCCCGTTCGAAAATGCATCCCGCTTCAAGAAGCTCATGGATGAAAATGGAAACTATTGCGAACTAGTGCCATTCGAGGGTAAAGATCATGGATTTTTCAACCACGGCAAGGACGGGAACCACGCCTACGAGGAGACCCTTCGCGCCATTGAGCAGTTCTTCATCGGGCTCCGGATCAAATGACTTGGCCGGGATTGTGCTGCGGCGGACGAGAACTCAGGTCGAACGAATGAACCAGTTGAACAACTTCGCGTCGCATACATGAGCCGCGACACGCGCAACATCGGAGTGCTGGCTCTCACGGAGAGCCTTTGGGGCTTCCAGGCCGCCCTGGTCGCCACGGGAACGGTTCTGACAGTTCTGCTCAAACGATACGGGGCTGGCGAGGGTTTCATGGGGATCCTGTCGGCGGTCGAGTCCGGCACGATAGTCCTGCCGCAGGTGCTCGGGCTTCTTATTTTCAGATCGAGACGTAGGAGAAAGCTACACCTGATACTCTGGCATGTCTTCGCCATGATCCCCTTCCTTTTCATCATCGGCGCGTTGATACTGAACGAATCGTCGTTCTCCCACGCTTCGATGCGGATGCTTCTCCTCCTGCTCTTTGGAGCCTTCAACGCGGCGATAGGCGTGACGCTCGCCGCCTGGCAGGACTGGATCGCGGGAGTCTTTCCGAGGAAGATACGCGGCACGGCCATGGGGATAAGCTTCTGTTTCTCCTCCGCCGCAGGAGCGCTTGCCGCCTTGATCGCCGGGGGCCTCATAAGCGGATGGGGGGGGTCTCGGACATACGGTGCACTATATCTGGCGGCAGGCCTGGTCGCCAATTTCTCCATAATGTCCGCATGGTTCATAAAGGAGGAGGAGACAAACGGCGACGCCGAGGACAATGGCGGATTGGATCCCGGCATGATCTTCGGAAAATTCGCCGAGAGTCTCAAGGACAGAAATTTCATGGCCTACATGCTGGGCAGACTTCTGACCACCGCCGGCTTCTGCGTCCTTCCTTTCGTGGCAGTATTCTACATGTCTCCGGCCGGAGGAGCATTGTCCGAGGGCTCGATCGTGTCCGCTGGCGCAGCACAGACGATAGGAATGGCCATCGGTAATTTCATTCTCGGCAGGATCGGCGACAAGTACGGCCACCGCATTGGAATACTGTTCGGAATCCTGATGCAGTCCGCGGCGCTGCTTCTGATGCTTTTCAGCAGCGGAAAACTCAGTTGCCACGCGTCATACTTCATGATAGGGCTTTCGATCTCGGCCTCGATCATCTCTCACACGAACATGGTCTTCGAAACCTGTCCCCACGACAACCGCCTCGCGCACATAACCGTCGGGAGCCTCGTGATGTCGGCCGGTTCCATATCGCTGCCGCTCCTGGCCGGATGCCTCGCGTCCGCCTTCGGACTAGAGCTTCTCTTCTGCGTATCGCTCTTCTTCAGCGTTCTGGCACTAGCATGGATAGCGATGAAACTCCAGGATCCCAGAAGCATATATGTTGAACTCAGGAGGAACACATGAAGATATTGAACAGACTTGAAAGCGTCCTTGTATCGCAGCGCTTCGCCATACTCGCCACTTCCGGGAAGAACGGCCCATACCAGAACATAGTCGCCTTCGCCCCGACAAAAGATGCTAAACGGATCATATTCGTGACGCCGAGACAGACGAGCAAATACCGGAATCTGAAGAGGAACGGAAACGCGTCCATCTTCATTGACGACAGGAGCAACAGCGAAAGAGATATAGGAGAGGCGATTGGCGTATGCGCGGTCGGAGAGGCCGTGGAGATCGCCGGCTCCAAGCTGGACGCGGCCATCGAACTTTATTCATCAAAGCACCCGGCAATGAGGGATTTCGCGGCCTCGCCGGACAACGCCGTGTTCTCGATGGAAATCCACAAATATCTTATGGCCAGCGGTTTCCAGAAAGTGGATGAAATTGTGCCATGATCCGGGCATAGCGCCGGACGGCGAGGCTTGCCCGCCGCTCTCCTCAGGAGAGCCGGCGGGCCGCCGTCCCTCCAGGAAGGCAAGAAGGGGGACGCAGGCCGTGTGCTTGGCAACCTGAGTTTTCGGATTGCCGATGAAAAAAAACGGGGCTGGAATCCCAGCCCCGTCAGACGCATGTCTGGCTACGCGATCACTTTTTCTTCTTGCGTTTGGCCTTGATCGCCGCCTGGGCCGCCGCGAGTATCGCGATCGGGACGCGGAACGGGCTGCACGAGACGTAGTTGAAATCGTTCATGAAGCAGAATTCGACGGAGCTTGGCTCTCCGCCATGCTCGCCGCAGATTCCGATCTTGAGTTTCGACTTCGTCTTCCTTCCTTCCTTCACCGCATGGGAGATGAGGAAGCCGACGCCGTTCCTGTCGAGTATCTGGAACGGGTCGTTGTCGAGGACTCTCTTGTCCAGATAGTCCTGCATGAATCCGCCGATGTCGTCCCGGCTGAACCCGAAGCTCATCTGGGTGAGGTCGTTCGTTCCGAAGGAGAAGAATTCGGCCTCCTCCGCCATCTTGCCCGCGAGAATCGCGGCTCTTGGTATCTCTATCATCGTGCCGTAGAGGAATTCGAGCTTCTTGAGTCCGAACTTGGCCTTCACCTCTTCGGTCACGGCGTCGACCAGCTTTCTCTGGTTCTTCAGCTCGCTGACGTCGCAGGTGACAGGCACCATGATTTCGGGCTTGCACTTCGTCCCGTCCTTCTGAAGTTCGGCTGCGGCCTCGAGAATGGCGCGGACCTGCATCTCGGTGACTTCCGGATAGCTGACTCCGAGTCTGACGCCGCGGTGTCCCATCATCGGGTTGGTCTCATGCAGGCTGTCTCCGCGCTTCTGCACGTCGGCGACGCTGATGCCGAGGGAATCGGCGAGTTCCTTCTGCCTTTCGGCGGCCTGCGGGACGAACTCGTGGAGAGGCGGATCGAGGAGCCTGATCGTGACAGGCAGGCCTTCCATGGCCTTGAGCGTGTTCTTGATGTCCTTCTTGACGAACGGGAAGAGCTCGGAGAGGGCCTTCTTCCTCTCGTCGAGGGTGGAGCTGAGT
>CAZGJP010000223.1:0-4804 GCA_964526605.1 uncultured Lentisphaera sp. | reverse complement strand
TTCAAGGTGGTTCCGGACGCATCCGATTATGCCGTGGAACTTGTTCCGGAAAAGATGATGAAGGTGAAGAAGATATCGGAGATGGCGGCTCGCAATCCCGGGTATGCGGCGTTCGAGGCGGTTTTTTCCGCGAAGGGGCTTGATTTCGAGAAAAGCGTCGAGAAGGTGATGATAGCCGGGGTCTATCACAAGAGCGCTTCGATGATTTTCGGGACCACGTTGAAAGAGAAGGACTTTCTTTCCTTGATAGAGACGAATAAGCCCGACACTTTCAACATAACGGGGAATAAGGTCTACAAGATTTTCTTTAAAAACAAGCCTGTCTTTGCGTCCTATTTGAAGGACGGTCTGCTGATGGTGAGCGAAAATCCGTCATTGATAACGGAATACAAGCCTCTCGACTTTGGCAAGATGGCAAGGGGGAATTTCCCCTTCTCCGAGGGGGATGATATCATGTTCAGAGGGTATTTGAGGGACATACCGAAGGCGATTGGAGGGAAGAAAAAGGGGGAGAAGAACCCCATGTCGCTGATGGGGGGAGATGGAACGAAGGAATGCTATTTCGAGGCGGGTTCCGCAGATGGAGTGAACATGGATGCCGTGGCGTATTTTCTTTCCGATTCAAAGAACGAGAAGCTGCTTCGGTTCCAGGTGAACACCCTTTTTCTGATGCTGGTAGCGAAGATATCGAGCGGGAATCAGGCTTTGGCGAACCAGATCACGGACAGCTTCAAAATCTCGTCGGATGGGGCTGGGCTTGTGAAGGCTTCCTTCAGGCTGGACACGTCCCTTGTGGACATCGGTGGCGGGAAGAAATCGATGGACGAGCTTGAAGGGGATATATTCGATCCGTTTTCCGAGTGAAAAGCGGATTGAGCATCATTACTTCTTCTTCTGCTCCATTTCGAACTTTGCGAGGCATTCGGGACAGATTCCGTGCGAGACGCCTGTTCTTTTGGACTGGGAGACCTGCCAGCTCGAAAGTTTGTATATCTTCTTGCACCAGGAGCAGACCACCGGAATGAGCTTCTTCTCCGGAAACTCCATCCTCGGTATCTTCTGGGTCGAATCCTGATTGTCGTGTTCGCCGCTCATTTTTTTCTGAATATTATCCGGGCCGTGCTCATGTCGTATGGCGACATTTCCATTACCACCGTGTCGCCGGGGAGAATGCGTATGAAGTTCAGGCGCATCTTTCCGCTGATATGGGCGAGAACGCTGTGCCCCGTGGGAAGTTCCACGCGGAACATCGTGTTTGGGAGAAGCTCCTTCACGACGCCCTCCACGCTGATTACATCATCCTTGGCCAAGTGAGAACCTCCGGTTTGTCGTCCTTTACAAGGACCATATGTTCAAAATGGGCGGATAACTTACCATCTGAAGTGCGAACTGTCCAATTGTCCTTGTCGGTTTTCACCTTGTGGGTGCCCAGGTTGAACATCGGTTCGATGGCCAAGACCATTCCGTTGCGGAGCACCGGCCCCGAGCAGCCCGATGAGAAATTGGGTATCTCCGGTGGTTCGTGCAGGCGCGTTCCGACACCATGGCCTACATATTCGCGGACTATTCCCAGATTGGCCTCCTTCGCGACCCTTTCGACGGCCTCGCTGATATGCCGGACCCTGCTGCCAGCCCTGGCCGCCTCCACACCCCTCATGAGCGCCTTGTGCGTCTTCTCCAGAAGGAAGCGGGTCTGTTTCGGGATAGGGGCGGATCCGGCCACGAAGCTTATCGCCGTGTCGCCGACGTATCCACCGGTGTCCACCCCTATGTCTAGGCTGACGAGGTCGCCTTCGGCAATGATTTTATCTTTAGAGGCCACTCCGTGGACCACCTCGTCGTTGATGGAGACGCATATGAATCCGGGGAAGTTCTTGTATCCGTAGAAAGCGCTGATGCCGCCGGACTGCATTATGAGCTGGTGGGCCATCTCGTCAATGTCGCAAGTGCTCATTCCGGGCTGTATCATCTTGCGCAGCCTCTCGCGGACGACCGCCGCCGCGCCTGCAGCCTTGCGGATCTCGCAAATTTCCTCTTCGGAATGGACTATGTATTCCTCCCCCATCTTGCCTTCACTTGAGCAGCGCCAGCAGCGCCGGATACGACTTGTCCTTGCTCATGGACGCGTCGAGTTGGGAAAGCATCCCCTTGCTCCTGTAATACGGAATGAGGGGTGCGGTCTGCTCGTTGTAGAGCTTGAGTCGGCTCTTTGCGGTTTCAAGGGAGTCGTCTGGGCGCTGGTAGAGTTCTCCACCGCATCTGTCGCAGACGCCTTCCTTCGCCGGGGGGCTGTATATCTTGTTGAAGTTGCTGCCGCATTTTCTGCATGTAAGCCTTGCGGTGAGCCTGCTTATGAGAAGCTCCTCTCCGGCGTGGAAATAGACTACGGCATCGATTTTCTTTGCGATTTTCGCGAGCGCCTTGTCGAGGAGTTCCGCCTGCGGGATGGTGCGCGGGAACCCATCGAGGGCGAATCCGGGTTTGCAGTCGGGCTGGGTAAGTCTTGAGGCGACCATTTCCGCGACGATTTCGTCGGGGACGAGTCCGCCGGTTGTTACGTAGTGCTTCGCCTTCTTTCCGAGTTCGGAACCTTTGGCGATTTCAGCCCGGAGAATGTCTCCGGTGGAGATGTGCGCGAGTGTCTCGTTTTCGCAGAGGATCTGTGCGAGGGTTCCCTTTCCAGCTCCCGGTGCGCCGAGGAATATGAGATTTTTCTTGGCGATCATTGCCATCTCCTTTTTTCGTCGGGTTGTTGTTTGGAAGACACGGAATCTAGCCTCCAAAAGAAGGAATTCAACCCGAAATTAAGTTTGAAATTGCCGCCGGAGGCAATATTGTGTGGGCCAGATAAGCGTGTAAATGTCTCTTGGAGCGGAAAAAAAAAGAATGGAGGAGAAAATGAAGGAAAAGACGATGAAATGGTTGAAGAGCATGGCCATGGCCGGGGTGGTTGTTGCTGTGGGGGGCTGTGCGTCGGCGATCCCGCAGGGGGCGTTTTTCACTGACGTGAAACTGCCTGTTTCGTCGGCGGACGGGGAGATTCTCCATACCCGCAGCGGAGTGGCCGAGGCGAAGTCCTATCTCGGGCTTGTCGCTTTCGGAGATGCGAGCATAGACCAGGCGTTGAAGAATGGCGGGATAAAGAAGATAAAATATGTGGACTATTCGGCCAACAACATCCTGGGTATAATCGGCACATACAGGACAACCGTCTACGGCGACTGATAGATGGCTGAAGGAAAGGCAGGCAGATTCCATGGCTACATCGCCACTGGAAACATCCTCTGCGGACTGGCGTCGAGGGATAGTTTCGGGGCCATATCCGAGCTGGCTGGAGTCATGGCCCGGAACACGGCCGGGCTGAACCGCGGGGAGATGGAGAGGCTCGTGCTGGAGAGGGAAAGGCTTTTCCCTACAGTGGTGGCTCCCGGGCTGGCCGTTCCCCATGCCAGGATGAAGGGGTTATCCGGTCCTCTCGTGGCCGTGGGCACGTCGGAGCAAGGGGTTGATTTCAAGACCGGGGGCGAGCCGGTGAACGTGGTTATACTTGTGCTCACCCCGAAGGAATCCCCCTCGCTACACCTCCAGATATTGTCGGCTCTGGCGAAGGACTTCAAGTCTCCAGATCTTCTGAGGAGGTTGAGGGATGCGAAGACCCAGCAGGAGGTGGCCGACGCATTCGGGGAGGGAAGTTCACAGAGTATCCCGGACTATCTGATTGCGCGGGACATCATGAGAAAGGACGACTTGGTGGTGCTTTCCGAGTCCGACACGCTCAGCGACGCGATCGGTATATTCGCGACAAAGGGGATATTCGACATACCGATAGTGGACGAGGACAAGGATATCCGCGGAATGCTCTCGATGGAGGATGTCCTCAGGCTGAGCCTCCCCGAGCACCTTCTTTGGATGGACGATCTGTCGCCGATACTCGAGTTCCAGCCGTTTGCCGAGCTTCTCCGCAACGAGAGGGAGACCAAGCTGGCGGATGTGATGCGCGAGGACTATGTCTCTGTGGACGCCGGTGTTCCGGCGATACAGGTTGCGAAGATTTTCATCGTGAAGAGCGCGAGGCTGATACTGGTGACCGAGAATGGCAAATTTGCCGGGACCGTCCGCATCCAGGAATTCATAAGAAGATTCTTCTGGGAGTAGAAGATGCATGGAGAGGAAGCTTCGTCGGAAATGAGCACGCCCGTGCTGGTGAAGAGGCTTCTGCTTCTGGTCGGAATAAGCCTGGCCGTTTCGGTGGTGGGGCGTGGCACGGTTCTCGACATCAAGCAGGCGGTGTCATGCGCCGTGTTTCTTGCCATAATTCTGGGGACGCTCTTTTTCTGGACATTCCGCCTCGCGATAGCTTTCATAGGCCTTGCGGTGCTGATATTCACCAATTCCCTGAACATACCCGCCTTCGTGGAGTCAGCGGCACTTCCGGTGATACTCTTTCTAGTGGGCATGATGATTGTGGTCGGAGCGCGCAGGGACCTTGGCTTCTACACGGGGGTTGACCAGCTGATAGTCTCCATGCCCCGGCTGTCGGCGAGGAAGTTCATCGCAACCACGGCGGTGGCGTCCGCCCTTCTGGCATGCGCGGTGGACGAGGTCACCTCGATAATATTCATATCCACGCTGATATTCCAGGTCTGCGAGAGGTTGAAGCTCAATCCATCCCCCTACATAATAATCTGCGTCCTCTGCACCAATGTTGGCAGCGCCGGGACGATGATGGGCAATCCGGTCGGCATATTCATCGGGACGAGGGCCGGACTCACATTTGAGGATTTCATGATATGGGCCTTTCCAC
>CAZGJP010000222.1:0-4817 GCA_964526605.1 uncultured Lentisphaera sp. | reverse complement strand
ACGGTGGATCTGAGAATAGGGGTCTTGAGTGTGAACGTCAACTACCGCCTTGCCGATCTCATCGCGGTCACATTGAACTTCCGCTTCATCGAGAAGCTCGCCGTGCTTTCTGCGCCCACACTCCATTCGCGCTTCCAGATACTGACCATCCTCCTCAACAGGGAGATAGAGATAATCCATCTGGGCTCGAAGATTCATTCGCAGGTGAGCAGCGCGATGGGCCAGTCCCAGCGGGAATACTACCTGCGCGAGCAGCTCAAGGCCATAAAGAAGGAGCTCGGAGAGGACACGAGGACTCCCGAGATTGCGGCGCTCGCCGAGAGATTCAAGAAGAAGCAGTTCCCGCCAAAGGTCAAGGAGGTCGTCGACAAGGAGCTCGAACGCCTGCAGGTCATCCCGCAGGTCTCCGCCGAATACAATGTGTCACTCACATATCTCAACTGGCTCGCAGACCTGCCGTGGGGCGAATACAGCGAGGACAGCATCGACATCGCGGAGGCGGCTAAAATACTCGACAAGGACCACTACGATCTCAAGGACGTCAAGGACAGGATACTCGACTTCCTCGCCGTCCTCCAGCTCAAGAAGAGCTCCGACCGCAAGTCCCCCATACTCTGTTTCGTAGGCCCGCCCGGAGTGGGGAAGACGTCACTCGGACAGTCCATAGCCCGATCCATGAAGCGGAACTTCGTCAGGATGTCGCTCGGCGGCATCAGGGACGAGGCCGAGATACGGGGGCACAGGCGCACATACGTGGGATCGCTTCCGGGGAGGATAATACAGGGCGTGAAGAAGGCGAAGACCGCCAATCCGGTCTTCATGCTCGACGAGATAGACAAGATAGGGGCCGACTTCAGGGGTGACCCGGCCGCTGCGTTGCTCGAAGTGCTCGACCCCGCGCAGAACAACAGCTTCAACGACCACTATCTCGAGGTGGACTTCGACCTTAGCTCCATTCTTTTCATCGCCACAGCGAATGTCACCGACACGATTCCGTCCGCTCTTCTCGACAGGATGGAGATGATACATCTGCCTGGATACACTGCGATCGAGAAGATCGAGATAGCGAGGAAATACCTCATACCGCGGCAGCTCAGGGAAAATGGCCTTGCGGAGAACAGAATATCTTTCGCCGAATCCACGTTGAGGAGGCTCATCTCGGAATACACGGTCGAAGCGGGTGTCAGGAACCTTGAGAGAAGCGTGGGGACCATCTGCAGGAAATTCGCGCGCGAAATAATCGAGAAGAAAAAACCGGCCAGGGGCAGAACCCAAATCCCGGCCGGGCAGCTCGGCAAATATCTCGGGCCGAGAAAATTCTTCTCCGACATCGTCTCGGGCAGGGCAAGCCCCGGCGTGGCCACCGGAATGGCATGGACCAGCTTCGGCGGCGCAATAATGCCTGTCGAAGCCAGAAAAATGCCGGGCAAGGGCGGATTCCGGATGACAGGCTCCCTCGGCGACATAATGAAGGAAAGTGCGGAAATCGCTTTCTCCTTCATCAGAAGCAACCATGACAAACTTGGAATATCCAAGGACGTTTTCCCAAAGAGCGACTTCCATGTCCATGTCCCTGACGGCGCCACTCCGAAGGACGGCCCCTCCGCGGGAATAACCATGCTGGTGGCGATAATCTCGCTCCTCAAGGGGAAGCCCGTCAATCCTCGCCTTGCCATGACCGGCGAGATCAACCTCCAGGGAAAACTCACCCCGGTCGGCGGAATCAGGGAGAAGGTCATCGCCGCCCTCGCGGCCGGCGTCCAGAAAGTCATACTTCCGGAAAAAAACAAGAGCGACTTGGAGAAAGTCCCCGACGAGATAAAGGCCAAAATCGAATTCCATTTCTTTTCCGACATCCTCTCGGCTGCGAAATTCGCGGTCGAGGGTCCCGTTCATCCCGGGAATAGGAGGGGATATCCGGGATCAAAAGCGATAAGAAGATCAAGCGGATCAAGAGGGAAGCGCTGACATCACGTTTTGACAGGGGCGTTGGCTTGTCTCGCCTGTCTTGGCGTCTGTCCAGCGTATTTCCTGAATACCTGGGAGAAATGCTGGCTTGAATTGAAACCGCACTTGAAGGCGATGTCGGTGATGCTAAGTCTTCCGTCCAACGGAAGTTCCTGAGCCTTTTCCACCCTTCTCCGTCTGAGATACTGTGCTGGCGGGACTCCGACGCTGTTCCGGAAAATCTTCAGCATCCATGCGCCGCTGTATCCGAGCCGTCTCGAGAGAGCTTCCATCTCGACTGGTCTGGAAATGTTCTTCTCCAGATATTCCTTCGCCATCCTTACAGCCTCGGAATCCGAGTTCGAGTCCGCCTTCCTTTTTCTAGGAGGCTCCACCGCCTCGATCAGGAGCTTGCATACCAATGCGCGGATTCTGGCCGCCAGCATCCGCTCCGGAGCGGTCTTGAAGCTCCTGCAGAGGGAAGAGAATTCCGCAATGTCCCCGGCCAGTTTTCCATCCATCGAATCCGTAGTTCCTGACAATTCCGAAATCCTCTCGTGGATTGCCTTGATCTCGCCGGGGCGGAACACTGTTCCTTCGAGCGGACTCCCGCAAAGCGGGTTCAGGACTATCCATGCCTGATGGCAGGGAGTCTGTCTGGACTTTCGCGGGGAATGCGAGACACCAGATTTCAGGAAGTGCATCATCCCGCCGCGCTGCAGCAGCGATTTGCCGTCGGAGAAGTCCCAGTTCATCTCCCCCTGGAGCAGAAAGACTATTTCCGGTCCCCTATGCCGATGGGGGTGCAGCATCCGCACTCCGTGCGCTATCTCGAAGCCGCAATGGTTCACGATCGGCATTCCGATTTCAGCGCCCTTCAGGAGATACTGTTCGAGGTCGTCTCTCATTGGTCGAATGTTAAGATTTCTGTCGTTTCGGAGATTGAAAGACATGCCGCCATTGCGGGAATATAGTGTCGCTATAAAAAAAACAAAGGGGTGTGTCGTGATTTACAAGGGTGCCAAGACGGGACAGATATCCTTTCCTCTCGGGGGGATAGGCTCCGGATGCATAGGAATTTCCGGAAGTGGACGCCTGGTGGACTGGGAGATATTCAACAGGCCGAACAAGAACTCGACCAATGGCTTCTCGCACTTCGCGGTGAAGGCCGAGATGGGCGGACGCCTATTGGACGCGCGCGTCCTGCAGGGAGATCTGCCGCCCCCCTACAGCGGCAGCATGGCCTACCATGGCGGGCGCTGCCAAGGCTTCGGATTCGGTCCGGAACGCGAAACGATGGCCGGGCTGCCGAACTTCGAGAAAATGGAGTTCAAAGGGGAATTTCGGATTGACGAGATCAAGTTTCATGACGGGCATTTCCCCGGCATGGTCGTGATGAGGGCGTTCAACCCGTTCATACCATTGAACGAGAAGGATTCGAGCATCCCGGCCGCGTTCTTCGAGATCGAGATCGTCAACAGCAGTTCGTGGAGGCTTGACTATTCCATCGCCCTCACCGCGAGAAACGCCAACCCGGCGGGTAAATCAATCAACAGCTACAAGAAGAGAGGGAAATTCCACGTCCTCAAGCTAGGCAGCGACGGGCCGCCTTCCGAGAAGGATTGCACGCTCGGAGACATTTCAATATCCACGGATTCCCCTGGGACGACTTGCCAGGAATACTGGTTCCGCGGAGCATGGTTCGACAACCTCGGCATCTTCTGGAGGGATTTCATCGCCAAGGGGGAAATCAAGCGCAGAAGATATCCGGACGTGCAGAAGTCACCGGGGAATGACCACGGGACACTTGTCGCCCGTGTCAGCGTTCCGCCAGGATCCGCCGGCCGCGCAAGGTTCATCATCTCATGGAACTTCCCGATCTTCCAGAACTACTGGAACCCGGGGAAATCCTCCTGTGGCGCAGATCAATGCGATCCGGCGGCCTCGAACTCCTGGAGGAACTATTACTCGACCGTATTCGAGGACTCGGTGGACAGCGCCGCATATGGCCTGGCCAACTGGACAAGGCTCTTTGACGAAACGAAGCAATTCAAGGATGCCCTCTTCTCCTCGTCCCTACCGCCTGAGGCGATTGACGCCGTATCCGCCAACATCTCCACATTGAAAAGCCCGACTTCGGTAAGGCTTGAGGACGGCTCCTTCTACGGATTCGAGGGGTGCCATGCCGGCTCCGGTTGCTGCGAAGGCAGCTGCACGCACGTCTGGAACTATGCCTACGCAATGCCATTTCTCTTCCCGGCGCTCGAGAGGACGATGAGGGAACTCGACTACAAATACAACCTCCGCGACGATGGAGGAATGCCATTCCGTCTCCAATTGCCTCTTGGTAGGGAGAAATCCAAATTCCGTCCATGCGTTGACGGACAGTTCGGAGGGGTCATCAAGGTCTACAGGGACTGGAAGATATCCGGTGACAGCGCATGGATGAAACGTCTCTGGCCCTCGGTCAGGAAGTCTATTGAATTCGCATGGTCGAAGGACAACCCGGACCGCTGGGATCCGGAGAGGAGCGGGGTTATCGGCGGACGCCAGCACCACACGCTGGACGTCGAGCTTTTCGGGCCGAACTCCTGGCTGGGAGGATTTTATCTGGCGGCGCTCAAGGCTGGTGCGGAGATGGCGCAGGAATGCGGAGAACACGGGACCGCCAAGAGCTACATGGAGACATTCGAACGCGGCAGGAGGCATATCGAGGAGAATCTCTTCAATGGAGAATACTACTGCCAGGACGTGGACATCAACGACAGATCGATCCTGAAGCCCTTCCCGGATGCCGACGCCTATTACTGGAACGAAGAGCACAAGGAGATCAAATACCAGATCGGGGATGGATGCGGGATAGACCAGGT
>CAZGJP010000221.1:0-4823 GCA_964526605.1 uncultured Lentisphaera sp. | reverse complement strand
TGTAAAAGTTTTTCCCTCTTTAAGAAGAAATAAATCCATACAAAATTAACCTATAGGTTAAATAATGCAAATGAAGTTTTCAAAAAAAAACAATTTTAACTGGAATTCATCAAGAATTCCTATGTCGATGTCGGTTTTTTTTTGACTGGATATCTTGGACTATATATTTTGTCGCGGAATTTTCAAGGCGATGGCTTCTCTTTCAATTTGCTATTTTTTATTCAGTTGTCAAATTGTTCTTTAGCCACAGCATCGTCCAATTAGGAGGACACCGGTCACTGGCCGGAAACGTTGGGTGCGAACCCCGACTGCTGTGTTTTTTTTTCTATGCGGAAGAGAATCCATTTTCTCGCACAAAGCCACTACGATGAGGAAGACACGGATTCCACGGATTGACACGGAATATCGATAAAGCTAAAAACATTACATCGCACAAAGCCACGGAGCATGAGGAGAATTCGCCGCGCCGAGCGCATGGGTCGGCGCAAGCAGTTTGAAGAGCGCACGGCAAAGCACCAGGTTTTTGCCATGCGCTTTGCAAACTGCAATCTGTCCGCTTCTGCGGACATCGGCGAATTCCTACCTGTTAGCGTCCAGTTAGTGTCAGTTAGTGGTTAAAAATCTTTTGCGTGACAGGACTTTTGCCTTTCGCGCATTCCGCGTCTTTCGTAGTTGTGCGAATCAGTGTAAATCCGTGAAATCAGTGTCTATATTTATGCTTGGAAAACATGGGATTGCGATAATATTAGAGCAAATAAATCAGGAGGAGGATATCATGGCTGAAATGAAAGCAAAATCGCCGTTGCCCACGAGCACCTCTGGTCTCGGGGTGCGAGCACAGCCAAAGGTCCAGAATGCACTGCAGACCACCTGGCTTTTGAAGGGGCATCTGAAGAACGCGCAGATAGCATATATTCGCGTCGGGGTGGGACTTGCGAAGGTCCGCGACGAGAAGTTATACGAGGCACTAAATCATCCCGACATGGAAGACTACGCCGCAAAGCGCCTCAATCTTGGCATGACATCCCTATACCGCTATCTCAGGGTTCACGACTGGATAGTCGAACATCACAAAGAATGGCTCCAGCCGAAGCCAAAAGGAGTCATCCCCGACCTTGCCGACGTAGCCGACCTCATCATCATCGAGACTGAATTGAAAAATGAAAAAATCTCCCCAGGCAAAAAGTCTGCCCTCGAAACCCTCAGGGACAAGGCTCTTGAAGGAACATTACGCAAGGGAGAATTGAGCCGTGCTATGAAAACCGGAAAACAACCGTCGGAAGACAGCTTGAGGAAATTCCTTTCAAAGTTGAGGGCATTGCGCAGATACGGTGCCCAGATCAAGGCAATGCCTGCCGAAGTTATCTCCGAGATGGATTCCGCGATCGAGATTCTCGAAAACACAATTGCGACACAGAAGGTCGCCATGGCCTTCAATGATCCAAAAACAATTATGTCGCGGAAATTTTTAGGTGTAAATCATTGCGCATAAGATTATAACACATTATTTCACCCGGGTGCAGTCGTTTGAAAACAAAACAGAAAAAGGGCTGAAATAATCTGAGAGGATCTGTGTCCATCCGTAAAAAAATCGGTGCCAGTACAAATAAACGATTTATGTGTAAGTTGCTTTATGCAAATATCAAACCGAGAAATTAAATCGGATGCAGTAGTATATTCCTGCGAGGATGAAGAGAGTTCCGGCGATTATCTGAACCCACTTTTCCACGTGCGCAAGCTTGTTGAACGCGTCTCCCACTTTTTTCGTGCTGAATGCTATGAGGAATGCGAAGAAGACAACTGGCAGAGCAGTGCCGATTCCGTAAACGGCGGGCACCATGACGTTAGAGCCGCTCTTGAGAGCCAGAGGAATGAGTCCGGCGAAGAAGAGTCCGGCCGACGCCGGACAGAACGAGAGCGCGAAAAGAATCCCCAGCGTGAAATCCCATATGAGGCTTCCCCTCTCGGCCTTCTTCCGGACCTTTTCCCCGACAAAGTTTAAGGACGCGGTCGAAGCAATCCAGCCAAGAAGAACCATGCCGAGGATAATGAGCATGGGGCCGAGCAGCTCGTTCATGTATTTCTGGAGGAACTTGGCAAGAGAGTCCAATGCGAGAAATCCAGATGAAATCAGCACGCCCAGGGCGACATACGCGGAAGTCCGGCCAAGCGAATAGAAAATCCCGGACGCAAGAACCTTGTACTTGCTGTGGACATACTTGCCTATGTACGAGATCGCGGCGATGTTAGTCGCCAACGGACATGGGCTTATCGCTGTCAATATCCCAAGCCAGAACGCTGTGAAAATCGCTATTTGCATGGGGAGTTAGCTACTGGTGAGTAGTGGTTGGTAATTAGTAATTGGATACTGGATACTGGAAACTGGAAACTTGTAATCGGTAATTTGAAATTTGTAATTTGAAACTGGGAGCTGGAAACTGGAAGCCGGATGCTGGATACAGGGAACAGCAGGGCGTCGGGCGACGGATGACGGAATGCATAAACGGATTTGCTGCCCCATGTTTGTAAAAATTCTCTTTTAGTAAAATTCATTATTTGAGTCCTGCACCTTCCTTTTTTGCTTTCCGAGCCAATCACTAATTTCTAATTTCAAATCACCAATTACTAATCGCCAATTACCAATCACCATTTTCCAATATCCTGCATCCTGTCTCTTGTATCTTGCATCCTGTATCAATTCCCAAGATACCCCCTTATCGCAGCTCCTACATATTCCTTGAACTTGCTCGGATTGTCATGCAATGTCCACACATCCTCGAGGATTACGAAATCGAGATCCTTGCCGTCCGCGATTTTCGCGACCACGACGCATCCGGTGGCTATCTTGTATTTCGACGCGAGGGCTTCGTCCTTCTGGAAATTGACCTCACGGAATTCGAGGGAACCTCCCGCGAATTCCGCAGCGAAATCCTTCTGCACAGTCTCCCTTGTGAGCCTTTCTATCTCGTTGCAAGTGGCGCACCGGAATGTGGCATGCATGTAGTAAACGACAACCGTCTCGCCTTTCCCGATCTGCGAAGCAGCACCCGTGTCGGCCAGCCTCCCGTCAAAGGAGCGCCTAGTAAGCTCCTTGCCGATAGAAAAACCAATACTGAGGAAGACAAAGGCCAACAGGACGTGCCTGGCTATGTTTTTGATTTTATCATCCATTGTCTTCAATATTATTTGTTTCCCAGGTCGTAACCGAGCTCCTTCCACTTTGAAAGTATATCGTCCTTCGAGAAAAATCCGCTGTGGCGGAAAAGTTCCTTCCCATCGGAATCGAGGAATATCTGCGTCGGGATCGTCTCCAGGGCGTATTTCTCTCCGACCTGAGGATTCTGCATTACATCGATGAATTCAACGGCGAATTCCCCTGAATGATTTTTCCTCAATTCCTCCATGACAGGCTCCATCGCCTTGCAGGCCTTGCATTTGACCGAGCCAAGTTCGAGCATCCTGGGCAGCCTGACGGAGGCAGTTTCTGCCTTGTCCTCCGCCTTTGGCATCTCCTGGGCCTTGACCGTGGCTCCATCCACTTTTTGAACTTCCTTTACAGGGCCGCAGCATTGAGCGGAGATTTTGACGGCCGTTCCAAACGCTGCGCACACAAGCACGAGCACGATAACTCTCCCGATTTTCCTCTTCATTTCAGCACTCCAACAGTTTTGCGCATCTTTCAGCGACCAAGTCAATTCGTTCCTGACTGGCCGGGCTCCCGCCTTTTTTCATGCCAAGGTCTGCAAGCTGGAGATGCGCGAAATTCGCGAATCCCGCCTCTTCGAGGCATTTCCTGACGCAGTTGAGCGGACATCCATCAACGGCCAGAATCTTCTCAGCGGATC
The DNA here is from genome assembly GCA_964526605.1 of uncultured Lentisphaera sp. Lineage (GTDB taxonomy): Bacteria > Verrucomicrobiota > Lentisphaeria > Victivallales > GWF2-50-93 > DYMC01. Next base: position 978 of record CAZGJP010000221.1, on the reverse strand, counting down.
TGGTCGTCTCCATTATTCCCGGGATGCGTCCTCCGATTCCTGCGAGGCAGAACATCTTGCCTTTTCCGTCCCTTGTGATTTTTCTTGCGGCCTGGTCGCTTATGGCTCCTACATCCGCCGCCCCCGAACATGCAAAAACGAGTTTGCTTCCTCCGCTGCACACGCAATTCTGGCTGCTCATTGCCTTCTCCTTTTTTAATTAGTTCTTAAGCATTTTTTTGATTTCATCCGGTGACAGGACTTTGCCGACGGATTTCACAACACCGTCAACGGCCAGCGCCGGCGTCATCATGACACCGAAGTCCATGATCTTGCCTATATCTGTCACCTTTTCCATTTCGAATTGGACTCCGAGTTCCCTGGCGGCGTTCCCGGCGTTTTCCGCGAGCTGTTTGCACTTCGGGCAGCCCGCCCCGAGGATTTGGATTTTCATGTAAAACCTCCGGTTTTGATACTCGATACTGGATACTCGATACTGGACTGTCAGATCAATAATTACGCATTTGTTGCCTTTATGAACGCATTGAGTTTTGGGCCAAGCTCACTTATGATTTCTTCAATTTTCGATATTTCTTCATCGGATGAAATTATTTCCCTCCTTATTGCTTTTCTTATCCAGCATTTGCTTTCCTCAAAAGAGCCGCGTGCATATTATAGAATTTCTTTCTATCTGGACTTGTATATCTTCCATAACCTTCAGCTATGTTGGCCGAAATGCTGTCTGTTGATCTTATAACTTGATATCCAATGGAAAATTGAGCTTTAGGACTCCATATGTCGTAGGAATTCCAAATCAGATCCGACAACTCCTCGCTCAAACGATAAACATCAAGCTCATACACCTCTTTCACTTTCTCTCCTTGTTTCGGTATGTTATCATTTTCGGCATACAGTATCCAGTATCCAAAATCCAGTATCCTGTATCCAGTATCAAGTATCCAGTATCAATTGTCAAATTACCCATCCCATCTCAGACCA
>CAZGJP010000220.1:4415-4863 GCA_964526605.1 uncultured Lentisphaera sp. | reverse complement strand
CAAGCTCATTGAGGACCTCCTCTACAGGATGAAGGCATCCGGGATCGACAGCATCAGGGATCTCAAGAAACTGAACGGGCTTGAGGGAAGCAGGGACGGACAATATCTGGTATTCATCTACCAGGCCGATCTAACGGCCTCGGCGGATGCAATCAGGAAACTCTTCGACACCCTGATGAAGGCGAACGAGGACAACAGGATATACGTGCTGCGATCCATCTCCATCGCGAAAGCCTTCGACGAGATCAAGAACGCAACACCCGCGACGCCTTCAACGACGGCCAGCCCTAGACGCGCGGAAACGAAAACGGCCGATACGCCAGCTATAAAAATACTGGGCACGAACGACAAGCTGAACGTCGAAATCAAGTTCGCGTACATAATATACGTCGGCGACGAGCACAAACTCAGGTAAAACGGGAGACGATCCGTGGCCTTCTTGAAAAAA
>CAZGJP010000220.1:4082-4405 GCA_964526605.1 uncultured Lentisphaera sp. | reverse complement strand
AACATTATGAGAAGATAATACTTGTGATCTTCCTGCTGGTCTTCATGTTCACCATGGTCCAGCTCATACTCATCGTCAAACAATCAAGGAACATCGGCGTCGAAGATCTGCAGTTCGACAAGAAGAGCCCGGACTACCCCAGTATCGATCCGACCAAATACGTCCCTTCCTCCATTTTCGAAAAAGAGAGCATATGGAAGAAATCCTCGGCGCGCAAGGCCGAGAACCTGCTCTTCTGCGACCTCCACTCGCCGTACCACTCCGCCCCATGCCCCTCATGCCATGCGATAATCCCAGTCGCCGACTTCAACAACAAGAAATGC